>NZ_JBNPLL010000023.1:0-23576 GCF_050313455.1 Collinsella sp. SGI.180 | reverse complement strand
CGACGATTCCGGGATGCATTTTCCGCAAGATGCCTCAACCGGAAAACGCATCCCGTTTTGAAGCTTCAAAGTGGGACGCAGTTTCCCCGAGAGGCCCCATCGGGAAATCGGGGACCGGAATTCGCCTGAGTAGTGGGATGCAGTTTCCGCAGCAGGCTCGTCTGGAAAACCGGGGTCCGGAATCCCCATTGCAACAATCTGTTGATTGAACGTCGCTGCATGTTCGCGCTATCATGCATGGTTAAAATTGGTTAGCCATGGCAAACGGTTAGCAATGGTGAACATAAATGCAACGCCCTGTGGGCGTCGGGGGAGGAACACGGACGTGAAGCTCGATACACTCGAGATTGGAAAGGACGCCGTTGTCGCATCGGTGGCATCGGACGATCAGGCACTCCGACAGCATATTTTGGACATGGGCTTAACGCCGGGCACCGAAGTCACCATGATGAAGTACGCCCCCATGGGCGACCCGCTCGAGATTCGCCTGCGTGGCTACGAGTTGACGCTGCGCAAAGACGATGCTGCTCGCATTGAGCTCGTGGGTATTCACGACACCGATACGAGCCCGCGCGTTAACGCCGCAATCGGCACGACGGAGCACCCGGCGCTCGGTGAGGGGACGTATTCGCCCCGCGCGGCAAAAACGGCCGTGCCCGAGGGCGCGCCGCTGCACTTTGCCCTCGCCGGCAACCAAAATTGCGGCAAGACCACGCTGTTCAACCAGCTGACGGGTTCCAACCAACATGTTGGTAACTTTCCCGGCGTGACGGTCGACCGCAAGGACGGTACTGTCCGTAACCACCCCGAGGCGAGCGTTACCGACCTGCCCGGTATTTATTCGTTGTCGCCGTACACGGGCGAGGAGATTGTCAGCCGTCAATTCATCCTTGACGAGCATCCCGACGCCATCATCGACATCATCGATGCCACCAATATCGAGCGCAACCTCTACCTGACGCTGCAGCTTATGGAGCTCGACTGCCCCATGGTCATCGCGCTCAACATGATGGACGAGGTGACGGCCAACGGCGGCGCCGTGGACGTCAACCTGCTCGAGAGCCTGTTGGGCGTGCCTGTTGTCCCCATTAGCGCTGCCCGCAACGAGGGTATCGACGAGCTGGTGGATCACGCTCTGCATGTGGCGCGGTTCCGCGAGCGCCCGGGTCGCCTGGACTTCTGCGCGCCCGATGGCCCGGACGGCGGTGCGCTGCATCGCTGCATCCACGGCATTGCCAACCTGATCGAGGACCATGCCGTGACGGCCCGCATTCCGGTGCGTTTTGCGGCGACCAAGCTGGTTGAGGGCGACGAGCTGGTGACCGAGGCACTTCACCTGGATCGCAACGAACTTGACGCTATCGAGCACATCATTACCCAGATGGAGGGCGAGGCTGGCACCGACCGCCTGTCTGCGCTGGCCGATATGCGCTTTAGCTTTATCGGCGACGTGTGCGGGCGCTGCGTGGTGAAGCCGCACGAGAGCCGCGAGCACGTGCGCTCCGTTAAGATTGACCGCATCCTGACGGGTCGCTACACGGCCATCCCGGCGTTTCTGGTGATCATGGGCCTCGTCTTTTGGCTGACGTTTGGCGTGATCGGCGCGGCGTTGCAGGGACTTATGGAGGACGGCATCGCTGTCATCATCGCCTCGGCCGATGCGGGTCTCAAGGCGTTCGGAACCAACGACGTGGTGCGCTCGCTGGCTGTCGACGGCGTGCTTACGGGCGTGGGCAGCGTGCTGACCTTCCTGCCGATTATCGTCGTGCTCTTCTTGTTCCTCTCCATTCTGGAAGACTCCGGCTACATGGCGCGCGTGGCCTTTGTCATGGATAAGGTGCTGCGTCGCTTTGGACTGTCGGGCCGCAGCTTCGTGCCCATGCTCGTCGGTTTTGGCTGCACCGTGCCGGCTATCATGTCGACCCGTACACTCCCATCCGAGCATGATCGCAAGATGACGGTCATGCTCACGCCGTTCATGAGCTGCTCGGCCAAGTTGCCGGTTTACGGCTTGCTGTGCGGAGCATTCTTCCCGCAGGCGACGGTCCCAGCCATGGTCTCGCTCTATTTGATTGGCATTGCGGTCGGTTGCATCGCGGCTTTGGTGCTCAACCGCACGGCATTTAAGGGCGACCCGGTGCCGTTTATCATGGAGCTACCCAACTACCGCCTGCCGAGCATCAAGACGACGGTGATGCTGGCGTGGGATAAGGCCAAGGACTTTATTACCAAGGCCTTTACCATCATCTTTGCCGCCACCGTGGTCATCTGGTTCCTCCAGACGTTTGACATCCGCTTTAATGTGGTCGCCGATCAGTCGCAGAGTCTACTTGCCGGTCTGGGTAGCATCATCGCGCCGGCGTTGGCGCCGCTTGGCTTTGGCGACTGGCGTGCATCCACGGCGCTCGTCACCGGACTTATCGCCAAGGAGAGCGTCATCTCGACCCTCACCGTGCTTTTGGATGCAACGTCACCCGCGGCGCTGTCGACCATGTTTTCGCCGTTTACCGCCTACGTGTTCTTGGTCTTTACGCTGCTGTACCCGCCCTGCGTGGCGGCAATCGGTGCCGTCAAGAGCGAGTTGGGCGCGCGCTATGCCGTTGCCGTGTTCGCGTTTCAGGTGACGGTCGCCTGGATCGTGGCGTTTGTCGTGCATTCGGCGGGCATATTGCTGGGGTTGGCTTAGGGGTGCGTTGATGCTCCGCGCTTTTGGGCGAGCAACAATTCAATAAATATGAGCCAAAATACCGGCAATTGTCGGCCCGCGGGGACTGTCCTACGCTGCAGATTGCCGTTCGCTGCCGATTTGCTGCCGTTTACGGATTCGTAAATACTTGCAATCGTCGGTCGATTTAACCGTATTGCGCGATGTCGATTCGCATTTTGTGTACTCCTTTCTACAATCACCTTGCTTCTATTGCCGAACATGTCTTCCGTTTCGCCTGTGTGGGGACGTGGGGCGCGATAGTCGTTTATAGAGGATCATTGAGGAGGGAATTGATGAAAGAAAAATTCCAATCGTTCGGAAAGGCAATGCTCGTTCCGATTACGCTCATTGCCATTTCCGGTCTCTTTTTGGGTATCGGTAGCGTTTTTACGACCGAACTGACCCTTGTATCCCTTGGCGTTAATTGGGATTGGTATGCCGCTTCGCCGCTCTTTACGTTCTTCTCGGTATTTAAGGGTCTCGGCGAGGTAATCATTGGAAACCTCGGTGTTTTGTTTGCCGTCGGCTGCGCCTTCTCCTTGTCTCGCAAAGAGAAGGGCTGGGCTGCCTTTTCTGCCCTTGTTTGTTATCTCACCATGCTCAAGACGGTTGAGATTCTGCTTGGAGCAGCTGGCTTGGCTGCCGACAATACAACGGTGGAAGCTCTTCAGGCCGTCGGCCTTACGTCCATTCAGGCGAGTGAGCAGTCCGCACTCTACACTACCTCGCTCGGCTTTTTTGGCTACAGCTCTGGTGTCTTTGGCGGCATTATCGTGGGCTGCCTGGTCGCCTGGATCACCGGCCGTTTTTACAAGACCAAGCTTCCAACGGCGCTAGCGTTTTTTGCGGGTAGTCGAACGGTCCCCATTGTATCGCTGATCGCCGGTGGCATCCTGGGCGGCATCATGTACTTCGTCTGGCCCGTCATCGGTGGATGCTTTTCGGGTATTGCGACGTTCGTGAAAGGCTCCGGTCTGTTCGGTACGTTTGTCTATCGCTGGGTACTTGAGAGCCTTGTGCCGTTTGGCTTGCATCCGCTGCTCGAGACGCCCATGTATTGGACTGAGCTTGGCGGCTCCATGGTCGTAGATGGAACGCGCGTGGTGGGCAATAGCGCCATTCAGCTTGCACAGCTCGCTTCTCCCAGCAGCGACAAGCTCTTGGTTAGGGCTTTCATGGCTGGCTATGGCATTAACGATTACGCATTGTTCCCGGGCATCGCTCTTGCTATGTGGTCTTGTGCCAAGCCCCAGAACCGCAAGAAGGTTGCCGGTCTTTTAATCCCCACAGTGATTTCGACTGTTTTCTTTGGTGTTACGGAGCCGATTCTCTTTACGTTCCTGTTTGCCGCTCCCTGGCTCTACTTTGGCGTTTATGCTCCGCTTTCTGGACTGGGTGAAGTTCTCTCGGAGGCAATGGGCGTTTCGGTGTACCAGGGAAATATCAAGGACCTGATCCCATTCTTATTCCGCCCCGAGAAGCTTAATCTGCTTCCGTACCTTATTCTGCTCCCCGCCTTTTTCCTGGCAGCTTTCTTCCTCTTCCGGTTCTTTATTACTAAGTTCGATATCAAGACGCCCGGTCGAGATGACGGTGACGATATCGAGTTGATCAACAGCAGAGCCGAGTTCGAGGCAAAGGCCGCTGAGGCAAAGGGCGAGTCTGGTAGCACTCCCAAAAAGGCAGTCCAGGGCCATGCGACCAAGGACAGCGCGCTTGCTGTTGGCATTGTCGAAGCGCTTGGTGGAGCCGACAACATTGATGATCTTGACAACTGCATCTCACGTCTTCGCGTGATTGTCAAGGATGGTTCTAAGGTTGCAGACGACGAGGTGTTCACCAAGAATCTTGAAGCTATGGGCGTTATCCGCCTGAGCGACAAGGCAATCCAGGTCATTTACGGTCCTCGTGTCGGCGAAGTCGCTTCTGAGGTGCACGACGTTCTCGGTGACGAGTAAAACGCGCAAGTGGTTTGCAATTGCATAGCGCAATTCTAGGGCTTGGCTTCCTATCGCATGATTTAGGGGGCCAAGCCTTCTTGTTTTAGATTGTCAAGGCAGATACTCAATAGTTCTTCGAATGCGAGAATACAACTTCCGGTAAAGCAGTTAGGCTTAACGTTCTTAAGATCCATTGGGTGATCGTCGTGTATCGTAAAGATCGCGTCTGCCGTCTTGGCGAGCTCGCTGTCTTCGTTGCCGGTAAACGCGAGGGTCGTAATGCCCGCGTCGTGGCATGCCCTTGCGGTTTCCAGGATGGCTTCTGTCTGGCCCGATTTGGATATGAGCATCATGCAGCTGAGCGTATTTCGGTTGGATTCGACAAACTGATCGGTTTCTAGGAAGTCCTGTATGACGGCCAAAAAGCCAAGTCCAACGAGCTTGGTCGCCATGTACTGCGCAACGATGCGTGAGAAGCCCTCTCCGTTTACTCCGATCATTCTGTTGCGATGCAGGGCGGCGATGAATACGTCTACATCTCCGGTGTGGCATACGAAGTGGACGCTACTGTCTTTGAGTGATTGATTCATTTCGCGGGAGACATGCTGAAGGTGCTTGAGATCGTACATCATTTCGCGGTAGCCACGGTAGCCGAGCTTTTTCGAAAGCCTGATGACTGTCGTCATGCTGGTAAAGCATGCCATAGCGACGGGTTTTATACCAATATCATCGAGGGTGTCGATATTGTTGAGCAGGTATTCGAGTACGCTTTGCTCGGTTTCGGATAGCTTTGCGGCTGAGTAGAGCTTGGAAATCTGCTTTTTATCAACCATCGGTGCCCCTTCCCGCCGGACGTGTGTGGCCGCTTCCGTTGCGTAAATAATAACTCCTTGGGGAATTCCTTTCCCGCCTTGCAGCCGGGGCGGGAAGCGGCCCTCCATGCTGGATACAATATCCAAACACAGGCGAACCATGCAATATTGAATGTGCTAATTGGGGGTTTCGATATGAAACTTACGGTCATAGGCGGCGGCGGCGTCCGCTCCATGTTTTTGGCAAAGAGCATAGCCCAGCAGGCGTCATCGCTTGGGATCGACGAACTTGTGTTTATGGACAATGATCCTGAGAAGTTGCGCATCTACGGCGGCCTCGCCGCCCATGTCTCGGGCATGCTTTGCCCCGCGCTTAATTTTTCACTGACGGGTGATGCAGTCGAGGCCGTTAAGGACGCCGATTACGTGATCACCACGATTCGCGTCGGAGGGGACCATATGCGCGTTCGCGATGAGCGCATTGCCCTTTCACATGGGGTTCTTGGCCAAGAGACGACTGGCGCAGCCGGCGTGTCTTTTGCCATGCGCTCCATCCCTGCGCTTGCTTCGTATTGCGAGTTAATCAAGAAGTACGCAAAGCCGGACGTCAAGGTGTTTAACTTTACTAATCCCGCTGGCGTCGTATCTCAGGCCCTACGTGATATGGGCTATGATTTTACTTATGGCATTTGCGATGCCCCCTCGGGCATGTTGCATCAGTTTGCCGAATATAAAGGTGTTGATCCCGCATCGGTTCAGGGCGAGTGCTATGGACTCAACCACCTCTCGTTCTTCCGCAGTGTGACGGTTGACGGCGAGGACATCATGCCCGACTTGATCCACGACGACGGGGCATATGCTCATACAGATCTTAGGTTCTTCGAGAAGGACCTCGTCCTAAATCGCGAATGCGTGCCAAATGAGTACCTATACTATTTCTACTATCGCGAGCGTGCCGTTGCCAACGTTCTCTCTTCGCCCCAGACGCGCGGCGAACTAATCGAAGAAATTAATCGAGAAATGACGAGCGAGCTTGCAACTATCGATATTGAGAACGACTTCGAAAAAGGCCTGGCGTGCTTTGAGAAGTGGTATGGAATGCGCGAAAACAACTACATGGCGGCCGAGACGGGTATTCATCGTGACAAGCCGTGGACGTTTGACGTGTACGGTAAAGATGCTGGCGGATACGCAGGTGTCGCGCTCCGTTTTATGGATATTGCTCGCTCTGGCAAGACGCAGCAGATGATCCTGTGCACCCCCAACAATGGCGCCATCCCCGGTCTTCTCGATACAGATGTCATTGAATCAACGTGCGATATCTCCACCGATGGTTGCGTACCGCATCGCGTCGAAGCCGATTCTGTGCCCGCGGGAAACCTCGAATTGATTCGTCGCGTCAAGTACTACGAGCGCACCGTGGCGCGTGGCATCGTTAACCGATCGAAGCGCGACATTGTCGAGAGCCTTGCGATGCACCCGCTCGTTAATTCGTACTCCTTGGCGAAAGATATCGCCGCGCAGTACATTGATCTTAACCGCGACTACATCGACGGCTGGACAGACTAGTCTGGACGTTAAAACTAGAAATGTGGATGGGCGGACCGGCGTTTATATTGGCGCCCGTTCGCCCTGCTTAGTAAGAAAACGGGTATAGAGTGAACTTACGAGAGAACTTCAATGTCTTTCTGGAATCGGGCGATCGGGCGAAGGGATGCCGGAGTGGCTGCACGATGGCGTTATATATCCCCTTGTTTGTTATGAGCGCGCTTCAACTTGGTGTATCAAACGTTGCAACTGAGCTCGCCTATATCAATCCGTCCATTACGCTTATTTGCACTGTGGTCGCAGCCTTTTTAAACCTGCTTCTATCGAATGTGGCTTTTTCGTTTTTTGCCGTCGGCCGGTCCAAAGAGACGCTGCAACCGGCTCGAACCCCTTCGGTTTACCTCTTAGCCTCGACGGTTCCCCTCCAGATTTCTGGGGCGCTGCTAATTTATTTGGTTCACTTGATTTTATCGGCAATTGTAGTCTTTGCCTCGCTTGCGAGCAGTCAGCTCGGGGTGTTGTGCTCGCTGGTGGTGGCAGTAATCGTGACGCTTCTTTCCGCGTCGTTCGTATTTGTGTTAATTGAAGATGCGGACGTGGGGCAGAGGGGGCTACGAGGCATTCGGTTTGCACCACGCTACATCATGCGTTCGGTCACGGCGCTTCGTTCCTCCTGCAGAGAAATCGCGCGTCCCGCAATGCTGCTGGTGACATGGAATCTGGTTGCAAGTTGCGCTATCCCTGTTCTTGTCGGATGGGTAGTTTCGAGTGCGGCGCTGCCGTCGGCACTTTCAGTGACGTCGCTTGTACATGAGGGACTTTATTATGGGGCGTTTGCTTATATGCTGCTTTTGCTAGTTCATTGTGCGGTTGCGAGTTGGCTCGAAATTGACGTGCTCATGGGGGTGTCCTTGTGCGTATCCGAGCAGGCGCGATAGCCCGAAGATGAAGCCGCGTTTTCGACATTGAGTTCCTGCACACCTTACTTTCTAAGCGGAATTGGCGCGCCGTCTGTTAACGATCGTTTTCCAAGAATTCTTTTATTGCGCATTTATAGACTTCTCATTGCTATAATCGCCCACCGCCCAAGACAATCGGAGAGGTTTCCTACATGACTCAGGCAAGACAAGATGGCATCTCGCTCAAGCAGTGGTTCCCGCTTATCGGGCTCGCCTGCTGCGCGTTCGTGTTCAACACATCGGAGTTCATGCCCATCGGCCTTCTGACTGATATTGCCGCGTCGTTCTCGCTCACCGAGGCCCAGGCGGGCATCATGATTTCGGTCTACGCCTGGGGCGTCATGCTGCTGTCGCTGCCGCTTATGGTGTTTGCCTCGCGCTTTGAGTTCAAGCGTATGCTGCTCGGCGTGCTCGCCGTGTTCTCTCTGGGTCAGTTCCTGTCCGCCGTGGCGCCCACCTATCCTATTTTGGTCTGTGCACGCCTGGTGGTCGCTTGCGCACATGCCGTGTTCTGGTCGGTCGCCTCGATTATGGCCTCGCGCCTGGTCGACACCCGTCACGGGGCGCTCGCCATCAGCATGATCGCCACGGGCTCGTCCATCGCGCAGATCTTTGGCCTGCCGATCGGCCGCGCCATCGGGCTGGCTGTGGGCTGGCGCATGACGTTTGCTGTGGTCGGGGCCTTCTCTGCCGCCGCGGTGGTGTACCAGGCAGCGGTGTTCCCGGCCATGCCGGCGGGTGAGCGCTTTGCCGTTAAACAGCTGCCCGAGCTGCTCAAGAACCCGTTCCTCATCGCGCTCTACGCGGTCACGGTTTTTATGGCGACCGGCTATTACACAGGCTACAGCTATATCGAGCCCTTCCTGGCGCAGGTCGCGCACGTCGACGCGGGCGCCATTACCATGACGCTGACGGCGTTTGGCTGCTCCGGTCTGGTGGGCAGCTGGCTGTTTGGCCGCCTGTTCGACGGGCACCGCTTCCCGTTTTTGGCTATCACGCTCTCCGGCGTGCCAGCGGCCCTGCTGCTCATAGGTTCGGCCGCATCGTCGCTCGCAGCAGTGCTTGCCGTCTGCGTGCTGTGGGGCTGCTGCGCCACGGCCTTTAACGTGGCGTTCCAGGCCGAGCTCATCAAGTACACGCCGGCGGATTCGTCGGCTGTCGCCATGTCGATCTTCTCGGGCCTGTTTAATCTGGGTATCGGCACGGGCACCGCGATCGGCGGCGCCGTGGTTTCGGGCCCCGGTATCGCCTGGATCGGCTTCGTGGGCGGGGCGATTGCCGTCGTGGGCGTCATCCTCGCCATCACGGTGATGTTCCCGGCCATACGCCGCGCAAAGCCCGTCGCCTAGCCACATCCTCCTCATCAGTTGAGGTGGAATACGGACTGCTGGGCCCAATAAACCCGGCAAACAGTCCGTATTTCACCGCAACTTAGAAAGGGGCTGGGGTAGCTAATTTGGGACGGGGCTATTTTAGCTACCTCGCTGAGCATACGTAAAAGAGGCCGAGGCCGCTCCGGTATGTGCTGGAGTGGCCTCGGTTTTCGTATTTCTGTCTGCGTATGATCGACCTAGAGCTCGTCTTGGGGGACAACAGTCGTAAGTTGCTCGTTCTCAAATACCGCAGCAAGTCCGTGTTCGGGGTCAAAGCGATAGTTGCACATGAGCGCTGCTTTGCGAGCATCATCGCTTCGAAGTACCACGATGCTGGTCGGAATAACGTATCTAAAGATGTTTGTAATGGGGCCCTCAATATGATCGCCGTCTCTTTCGAGACAATAATCTTCGATCGCTACCTTGCTGTCCTCAACGATATCCCAGCTTGCAAGCAGGGCGTCCTTTGCTTCCTTTTGAATGTCGAGGACGCCTTGGTCCGAGTTGCACTCGTAATAGACGGGGAGCGAGAAATCCCTGCCCCACAGATTTATGCTGTTAGTCATCGAAGCCGCCAATCTGATTCAGTATATTTTTGATTTCGCTTACGCCGCCGAGATGCCTGCATACGTCGTGAACTTCGGTCGGAACAAGGCAGCACGTTTTCATGTCATTGTGCTCGTGCCAGGTGTACCCGTTTGCCACGCGCCATTTTTTGACGTCTTTATTGGTCCAGTCTTCTTTGCCATCGCGTTGCTCAAGGTTCCAAGCTTTTGCGCATTCAATGTCTGCCTTTTCATAGTTGCCGACAATGCGCTCGCCGTTCTCGCCAATCTGCGAAAGCCTATGCTGGCTCATGCCTTGTATGGTTACTTTCGCCTCAGAGATAGGGTTGAAGTCAGGAATTCCATCCCTGTAATTGATGCCCTCAAGACCTTTGTTTCGAAGAATCTCGCAAACCCTATCGACTGTGGGAACAAACATCGACTCCCCTCGATCGCCCGACCATTTGCCATTGGGATTCTCTATGGTCGGTGTACGGTCCAGCCGTTCCTCATAAGTAGAAGGGTAGTCACACGATTCCACTGAGGATTCAATCAATTTGTCAGGATTGATGTAGTCTGCTCGGTCGATATCGCTAACTTCTGTTTTGGTTTCCTTTGATTCGGGGCCAATGAGTTTATCGGGATTGAACCCAAGTTTATCGCCTGGTTTGGGTTCGTCGATTTTCATTTGCGTGAACTCCATTAGCTTAAATGTCATTAGCTCACCTCGCTATTCTCGTTCCAGTTGTGCCAATCGGAATATGCTTGGGTATCTTGCATTTGCAGACACAAGACATCGGTCATGATGCCCTGAATGATGACCTGCCTGGTGCGGCTGTCGATATCGCGGCCGATGGAGGACCTGAGTGCCGCTTCTGCCGCTCTTGTCAATTGCTCGGCTTCATTGCTGCTCTTGAGCTCACGTTCGACCGTTTTGACGACATCGGGGAACAGCGCGCTCATAATGGGCGCCAGCTTGGTCATGCGCGGTTCGTTGGGCGGGTTTTGAGCGGTGCGCAGAATACTGACCTTTGTGGACGCGCCGATATGGAGGCGATCGAGCCGTTCGCGAACGCTATGCAGTTCCGCCTCGGTTCCAATGCTGATGCCGTATGCCAACATGCGCGCTACGGAAAGAGCGTCATCGTGTTGGTTGTCTGTGATGTCTTCGATGGGGCGGCTGTATGTAAAGTGCTCGCCATCCTCTGCTTTGGCGATCTTGCAGAGCACCGGCTCAACCCAATCGTTTTGGTAAATGGCCGCAACGCCCTTAGGCAGGCGTGCCAGTTCGACGATCTGTTGGTCGTTGAGGTTGGCGGCGCGACCAGCGAGCTCGCGGTCCGAAAGATCGGGCAGGCGATGGATGATCTTGGTATTTGTGTTGCGAATGGCTGCCATATCGAGAAGGCCGGGCGCCTGGTCGGCGATGATGAAGCCTTCGCCGTATGTGCGCATCTCGGCGATGGCATTTGAGATCATCTCGACGCTCTTGCCTGTCAGGTCGCCGCTCTCCGAGCCTTGGTTGCTCGACGATCGCTTAAGCAGGTTGTGCGCCTCTTCAAGCACGGTCAGATGGCGAAGCGGCTGGTTCATGTCCTTTTTCTCGGCCATACGATGTTCTTGAAGTTTGAGTACAAGAAGACCCATGAGTAGGGATTTTGTTTCGGCGGAGCCAATGCGCGATAGATCGATGACTGTGTTGGCGTCAAAAAGCACGCTAGCATCGACTTCGTTCGACGAAAGCATCATGCCGTTGAGCCCGTTGGTGAGCGAGTTGAGACGCGTGAGCAGCGACCCCTTGTAGGCGCCTTTATTTTCGGCATCGTACTCGCTGGAGTCGAGAATCTCGCGGACGTTGCGGGCAACATCTGCAAAGCAGGGAAAGAGATCGGCTCCATACGGGTTATCAGAAGCGGCAAGATCCCATCCGCAGTCTTCGTATGACCTGGCGACAGCGTCTTTAAGGACGGCGGGCATGGCGGCGTACATGGGCCAGCAAACATTAAAGATCTCAACGAGTCGGTCGAGGTGCTCCAGCACATGGATGCCGGACGGGAAGCTAAAAGGATTGATGCGCAGGAGCGGTGTGAATTCTGGATTGGTTCCAAAGACGTTTACGTCTTCGCGGCCCCCGTACACGTCCTTGTATTCGCCCTTGGCAGGTTCAATGACAAGAAAGTTGACCTGCTGATCGAGCGCCTGATCGAGGATGCGGCAGACGGTATTGGTCTTTCCTGCGCCGGTGCTGCCCGTAACAAAGGTGTGCGAGGCAAGTGAGTCTTTTGACAGGAACGTCCTAATGCGCTCCTCGCGATGCATATGGAAAACCTTGCCTATGCAAAGGCCTTGTTGGGGCTGCGTGCCATCGAACGTTGAGACATTGCGTCCAAAAGAGGCACACTCGATAACGGGCAGCCCTGGGACGGATTTCTTGGGAAAGTTGAGCGAGTAGGCAAGCTCTTTGCCCGAAAGGGCGGTCGTTGCATCGACTGTTGCTGGGTAAACCGAAAAACTTGGATGTTGATCGAGCAGGGCGGGGGAGAGGGCAAAAGCAGGGTGGCGCAAATCGCGAAGGTAGGAACAGACTGCCACAGCGTCGGCGCTTTGCTCTCCGAGGTCTCCGCGCCAGAGGTTTACCGCAGCCTGAGACATATAGGACTCTTTGCCCTGGGTGAGGGCGAGGTAGGTGTGGGCAACGTTATTCGCGACGTTGTGGTCTTCTGACAGCACGTAGGCGCAAAAGTCCCACATGCCGAGTGCCGAGGCGAGGTCGTAGCGTTTCATTTGCAACTCGAGGATTTCGAGTGCGTGTTGGATGGAGTAATTCTTGAACGTCTGTGTGATGCCTTCGTCGACGCCGATGGTAGCGGTGACCGTGCTTGAGCGCGCGAATGATCCGCCAAAGTTGGCGCCAAGATTTACGGCGTGCGAAACGCCGGAAGTTACGGACGCTCCCTTAGAGACAGCCTTGCCAACGCCGCTGGTAACGGCTTTGCCGAGCGAGTTTGATATGGCTTTGCCGGTAGATGAACTTGTGCCTTTAGACGTAGATGTGGAGTGTGACGAGCCCTCGGTATGGCTTGCGGATACGCTTACGCCTATGCTCCCGCTCGAGGATTCATTTCTGCCGTCGGTGACCGTATCCGTGATGCTTTCGGTCGATGTGGACGAGTCGGTTACGCTCTCGTTGCTCGATTCCGAGGTCGACTCGTTTGTCGAGTCCGTTTCGTTGTAGTTTTGAGCAACAGCCTGATTGCTCCCCACCTGCCTGCCGGCACTCACGCCTGCATTGATGCCAACCGTCGCGGACGATCCGATGGAGTCGTTTCGGTGGTAGGTATAGTTGGTCGTCCATGAGGCATAGGGCGTCAGCAGTGAGTGGAGTTCGGCGAGACGGAGCTTGCGCGATTCGATATTATGAATCGGGGTTGCGAGCAGCACGATAGTGTAGTCTTCGCTCGGCCTGCCGGGTACAATGCCGTCAAGAACTTTCTCAATGGTTTGTGTGACGAACTTCTCGTTCTTTTCGGCCGGAATATTCGAAACGGCGGCAACCGAAGACGAGCGTCGATTGTCTAGACACGGAATGGGGCCGCGGTTGGCGGGTCCCACTTCGGAACCGGGGAAGTTACCCCTTAGGGCATCCGACATGCGCCGGGAAAAATTATCGGCGTCGATGTTGTCGCGGGCATTGTCGCTGTTGACGACTGCAAGGAATACCTCGGTGCTTGCGCTGGTTCGATTAAAAACCAGCGCAATGTTGCAATCTTCGTCAGAGAGAACGTCGTACACATTTACGAGCTTCTCGAGACTGTCCTCGTTGGGGTCGACGACCCACTTCGTGATATTCATGAAGCGGATGTTGTTGTCGGCGTTAAAGCCCGTGGGGTATTCGATAGAGGGGTCAATCGGCGCGTATACATTTCGTAGCTGCGGCAGATAGGCGTTGTGAAGCTCAACGGCGGCAGTTGCCAAGAGCCGATTGGTGAGCTCGATAGCTTGCTCGTCTGCCGGATTCGGCTTTTCTGACAAGTATGCTGTTCGCTTTTTGTCGACCTCATCGAGTTGGGAGCTGCTGAGTACCGAGACGGTTGCGACCGCGTTGCCGGCTTTATCGGCAGCGCGCATAATCGCGTTTTTGATGCCCATGCGATCAGCCTATTCCTTCCAATTAATGACGCGCGCAATGTACTCTTTTCGATTATTGAGCGTCTCGAGTTTTGCCTCGAGAGCGTTGATCTCCGCGGTTTGCCTGTTGATGTCTTCGACATGGCCATGGAGCACCGGGTTGTAGTCGGTGATATTGCTCGTAATTTGGCCGAGCAGCTCGTTGAGCCATTCGGTAAAGCCGTAGGTATGCTCGCGCTCTGTTTCGGCGCGTGCTTCGCAGAAACACCGTGAGATTTCGCGGTTGAATTTATCTTCGACTTTCCTAAGCAAAAGCTTGTCAGATTTAAAGATGACACGGTCCATGAGCTTCAGTTCGGTAAAGTCTGTCTTGCTGAAAATGGGACCCTTTGTCTTATTGAGCGCGAGGCCACGATATTTAAGAATGATATCGCCGACCTCTCGGCGCTTCTCTTCGGAAAGAGGATTGTCGCTGCTGGTAGCGATGCGATAGAGGGCATCGCGGCTATGCTCCGCACAATCTTTCCAATAGCTTTGCGACAGCTCATCGATGGTCCGAGCTATTTGCTCGGTACATTCGTCATAGTGATTGATGAGCTCGTTAAAGAGCTGGTCGGCGGCATCTTTGTCGGCTGTTCTTTCGGCAGCCTTTGCGTCGGATCTTTTTTGGAGCGCATCGGTGATGTCATCACAAAGGCCTTTGCCAACCTCCGCTAACCCAAATGTTGGGTGAGAGCCGACGTCCTTTTGTGTGTTTGCCGGGCTTCCTTTTATAGAATCGCCGAGCCTATTGAAAAAGTTAGGGGCGATTGAGTCAAACGCTTGCGCGGCTGCGTTCGATCGTTTTGAGTATTCGAGGCGCTCTCGCTTGTCTTCGGTAATGGCGCCTTGACGTGCTTGAAGCGTGTCAAGGTTGGTTTTCCACTGCTCGGCGGAAACGTTCCTGTCGATGGCGTTGGCATAGCTGGCCGAGGAGTCCAGCCTTGCATGCTCTCTGCAGTCTTCGAGCTGGTTGATGAGATTGCGCTTATCCTCTTCGAGCTCGGCTTCTCGCTGTGCTTTCTTTTGTTCGAGGTCGGTTTTCTTATTGGCAATCTCTTCTTCGGTTATGCTGACAATTTCTTGTAGGAGCGATTCCGACCTGCTGCATTTGTTATATGCGGAGTACCGCTCGGCAAACAGGCGTATCTCGTTTTCGATACAAAAGAGTCCGCTGTTGGCAAGAAGGAGGTCCTTGCAAGCCTCGGATTCGCGGTTGGTTCTGCGCGAGATCTGTCCTGGAAGGATGTCGTAGCGGTAGAGCGTTTTGTAGAAGCGGCTTGTCGGATCTGTGTATTTACGCTGCTGGTCTTCGAATTTTTCGGCATAGTTGTCGCTTATAAACTCGCTGGAGTTCTTTGAGCCTAGGCCGAGGATGGAAGAAACAAAGTAGATACCTTGCCCGTAAAGGCTGGCCGGAATGGACCAACGCATGATTTGCGAGACGGCTTCATCGTCGAACCCGCCTTTGGGAAGGTCGGCGGAATCTGCTTTGTTGACTACGATCATGGCAAAGCGTTCATCGATTGCGGGGATCTGCTCTATTTCGTTGGAGAGGTTCTTGTTGTCCTCCGTGTCGAGTGAGTTGTACTCCGCAACGAAAATGGGAAGGCCATTTGAGAGGCCCTCCATTGCCTGTTTGAGCACTCGGGCGTGATCGGCGTTGGAGGCAGAGTTTGAGCCCGGGGTGTCAAAGATGACAAACTCCCTGTCATGGGGCCACGGGTCGGTATCGCTAAAGGGGACTTCGATTCTGATCAGATCGGAGATAGTCCGGTCGTCTTCATCGGCATGATATGAGTTAAGAACCTTGAGAGCGCTGTTCATATGGGAGGCCATGCCGGGCATGGAATCGGCGACTTTGGCTGCGATCATGTCGTATAGGGGCTCCCCCACAAGCTCTTTGTTTTCCATGAGGCCATCAAGATTAAAGCGCAGCAAGAATCGCCTGTTGCCACAGGAGAATTGAACCATCGCGCGATCTCGGTCTTTTGAACGTTTGATTTGGAATATGCGGGCCGTTACAGGCTCGTCGCCACTGGGAAGGATCTCCATGCCAATGAGGGCGTTGATGAACGTCGATTTGCCTGCACTATAGTTGCCGAGTACACACAGCGGGATGATGTCGCTCGAGACATCGGTGAACTTTCTAATTTGCTCAGAGACTTTTGTTCGCTCGGAGACTGATTCGTCTACAAGCCCCTGGATTTCCCTGAAGACTTCGACAATTTCTGGCAAGACGTCTCGGGCGTTTGATAGATAACGCTCGTCTCGTATGGCCTCGTATGTGTTGGCGCGTGGCCCTTCGGTGCAGATGGCGAGCAACTCCTGCCATTCGTCATCCGCGCCTTCAAAATGCAATTCGATTTTGTCGCCGCCGCCGAACTCTTTGGCGAGGATGTCGATGATCTCTTCGGCCTTAAAGGGGAAGAATCCGTTAACGATCTTCGTGCTATGGAGCGCGCTATTGGGATTTGTAGATGTCGTTATTTCTTGCCAGCCGTTATCCCATCGGAAGAACCGAACAGTTTCTTGATATGGATTGCTGACGATCTTGATTTTAATGTCTGCCATCGTTCAACTACCTTTGTAGGTCAGGTGTGGGAATATGCCGCCTTCATCATAGGATAGCCACCCGTGCGGACACCTCTCTATTCGCTCAGCGGCATCTCGGCAGTACCATTTATTTCGCAAGATCCTCGCCATCACCGTGCTGTTCCCGGCCATACGCCGTGCCAAGTCCGTCCCAAATTAACTACCCTGCCGGGCATACAATGGATGTCGTTGTGTTGAGCTTACCGGGAGGTTGCTATGTGGGCATACGAGACGACGTTCTATCAAATCTATCCGCTGGGCTTTTGTGGAGCTCCGCGCGAAAACGCCGCGCCCGTTGCCGAGGATGAGCTTGCCCAGGCTGCCAACGACGCGCCCAACCCCGATGCCCCCATCATGAAAATCGCCCAATGGGCCGACTACCTGCAGGAACTCGGTATTGGCGCTGTGCTCATCAACCCACCGCTCGAGTCCGATAGCCATGGCTACGACACGCGCAGCCTGCGCCACATCGACCGTCGCCTGGGTGGGGATGCCGACTTTGCCGCCGTGTGCGAGACGCTGCATGCCCACGGCATCCGCGTGGTGCTCGACGCCGTCTTCAACCACGTCGGTCGCGGCTTTTGGGCCTTCCGCGATGTGCAGGAGCGCAAGTGGGACTCGCCCTACAAGGACTGGTTCCACATCAGCTTTGACGGCGACTCGTGCTACGGCGACGGCTTTTGGTACGAGGGCTGGGAAGGCCATTTTGAGCTCGTGAGGCTTAACCTGCAAAACCCCGCCGTGGTCGATTACCTGCTCGAGTCCGTGCGCCGTTGGGCCGATGTCTTTGGCGTCGACGGTCTGCGCCTGGACGTCGCCTATATGCTCGACCGCGACTTTATGCGCCGCCTGCACGCCTTTGCCCGTGAGCTCAAACCCGATTTTGTGCTGATCGGCGAGACGCTCCACGGTGACTACAACCAGATCGTCAACGACGAGATGCTCGACTCCTGCACCAACTACGAGTGTTACAAGGGACTGTACTCCAGCTTTAACTCGATCAACATGTTCGAGATCGCCCACTCGCTGCACCGTCAGTTTGGCGGCGACCCGTGGTGCATCTACCGCGGCAAGCACCTGCTGTCGTTTGTCGACAACCACGACGTGCCGCGCCTGGCGAGCATCCTCACCGACAAGTCGTGCCTGCGTCCCGCCTATGGCATGCTCTTTGGCATGCCGGGCATCCCGTGCATCTACTATGGCAGCGAGTGGGGAATTGCTGGCGAAAAGGGCGGCCCCGATGGCGACTGGGCGCTGCGCCCTGCGCTCGATGAGCCTGCGCCCAACGAGCTGACGGCCTTCATCACACAGCTTGCGCACCTGCGCTCGGCCGACGACGCGGCGGCACGCGCTCTCAGCTACGGCGCGTACCGCAACGTGGTGATACAGAACAAGCAGCTGCTGTTCGAGCGCGCCTGCGACGACGCGACGGTGCTCGTGGCGGTCAATGCCGTGAACGAGCCTTATACCTTTGGAGCCGGCGAACTCAACGGCTCCTTCGTCGACCTACTTGCCGACGATGCACCCACGGTCGAGCTGACGGGTGCGCTTGAACTTGCGCCCTACGAGGTGCGCTATCTGTTGAGGGCCTAGGTCATGGCGGCGTCAGACGAGGGCTATCAACATATTGAGCATGGGTTTGAGCCCGTGTTTGACCAGCACTCGCGCGTTTTGGTGCTCGGGTCGTTTCCCTCGGTGCTTTCGCGCGCCAATGCCTTTTATTACGGCAACCCTCAGAATCGCTTTTGGCGCGTGATGGCCGCGTGCCTTGGTGTGCCTGTACCACCCAACGAGGGCGACCCTTTGGTGGGCGGCGAGCCCGCGACGCTCGACGCCTCTATTGCCGCCAAGCGATCCATGCTGCTGAACGGTGGCGTGGCCCTGTGGGATGTGATCGAGAGCTGCGACATTAAGGGCTCGAGTGACGCGAGCATCAAAAACGTTGTGCCGGCATATATCGAACGCATCACTGGAGCTGCGCCCATCGAGCGGGTGGTATGCAACGGAGGTACAGCGGGGCGCCTCTATAAGCGCTATCTACAGGAGCGGACGGGTCTGTCCGCTGTCGTGTTGCCGTCAACTAGTCCCGCTAACGCGGCCTGGCGCCTGGAGCGGCTTGTCGAGCGCTGGCGCGAGGCAGTTGACTGGACCGCACGGTAATCTAGATCCTTTATTGAGCATGGGCGCCGAGGCGTTTGATGATGGCGCGCCAGATTGGTGCGGGCACGGCGGGCTTGACGCGCACCATGCCGTCGACATCGACACTATCGGCATCGCCGCCGCCAAGCAGCTGCGCATGCTCTATGGAGCAGCCCATGCGCACGGCGCCTACAAGCTTATCCATCGCTTCGGAAAATGGCCGGCGTAAGAGGCCCATACGCGGGGAGTGGCGAAGCGCCGCAATACCGCTGCCGGCGCAGATGACAACGCCACCGCACCATGGCAGGTCGCGTAGAATACATGCCCGGTACAGGTGGTCGAGGACTTCGTCCGCCTGCTTGTTGTTTTTTGACAGGGCCTGGACGACGACGTAGACGCGTGTCTCTGTATTCCCGAAGCGATCGAGTGCCTGCTCGACAGCGATTATCGCCTCATCATCAAATGCATCATCGACAGCGAACACCATGCCATCGACTACACCGGCATCATCCGCCTCCAAATCGACCGAACGGGGGAGCGCGGTGCCGGAAAGCTGAGCATAGGCGGCGATGGCATCCTGCAGGTCCCAAAGCAAAAACTCAAGATCGGCGCTCTCGGGAATACTGATATATGCAATGGTTTGCAACGTTTTTGGTACATCGCCGCGTGCAGTTGTCTCCATGCCGCCTCCTTTCCGGTTGGTTTCCGTTTAGGTTACACCGTCTGGTGGCGCGCGGGCGCGCTATCCTAGTGCAACCCTTACGAAAGGAATGCCATGCGACTGCCCATGAACACCTCGCTTGCCACGCTCAAGCCCTCCGGCATTCGCCGGATCAACGCACTCGCCGCCCAGCATCCGGGGTGCATCGCGCTCGCGCTTGGCGAGCCCGATTTTCCCACGCCCGATGTGATTAGCGCCGAGGTGACCGCCGCGCTGGGCCGCGGTGACACGCACTATCCGCCCAACAACGGCCGTCCCGCCCTGCGCGAGGCGCTGTCTACCTACATGGGAAACGCGGGCCTTACGTTTTCGGCCGACGAGGTCATCCTGACCGACGGCGCGACCGAGGCCCTGTCGGCAACATTTATGGCCATGCTCAACCCCGGCGACGAGGTTATTATCCCCACGCCGGCCTTTGGCCTGTACGAGAGCATCGTCGTGGCCAATCACGCCAAAGCGGTCTTTTTGGATACGGAGCCCGCGCAATTTCAGATTGACGAGGACGCGCTTCGCGCCTGCGTGACGCCGGCGACTAAGGCCATTGTCATCTGCACGCCCAACAATCCTACGGGCTGTATCCTCGACGCGGCATCGCTCGACGCCGTGGCACACGTGGCAGAGCAAGCGGGCATCTACGTAATCTGCGACGACGTATATAACCGCTTGGTCTATGTGGATGGCTATGAGCGCTTTGCCCAGCGCCACCCGGAGCTACGCGAGCAGACGGTGGTCATCGAGAGCTTCTCCAAGCCATGGGCTATGACCGGCTGGCGCTTGGGCTGGCTCGCAGCTGCAGCCCCCGTCATCGCCGAGATCGCAAAGGCTCACCAATACCTAGTATCGAGCGCCGTCTCCTTTGAGATGGACGCCGCGGCCCGAGCCCTGACCGTCGACCCAACCCCCATGCTCAAAGTCTACCGAGCCCGCCGCGAACGCGTGCTCGCAGCCTTAGACACCATGGGCCTCGACGTAGTGGAACCAGCCGGCGCCTTCTACGCTTTCCCCAGCATCAAACAATTCGGCCTAACAAGCGAAGACTTCTGCATCAAAGCCATCAAAGAAGCCAACGTAGCCCTAGTCCCCGGAGACTGCTTCGGCACCGAAGGCCACATCCGCTTAAGCTACTGCGTCTCCGACCAAGATCTGGACGAAGGCCTCCGCCGCCTGTCCACCTTCATTTCGACTTTGTAGTCCTCAGGGATGCAACACATCAGCCCACCGACATAAGGATTGTGAGTGGGGCGCGTCGGCCAACGGCAACCCTGGCTGCCCCAAAGTCAACACAGGTCGCGCCGCCAAAGGCCAGGCGCAAGCTTTTCGTAGATTCCGCACGAGCCGAAGAGCACTAAATGTGCTCTTCGTGCGAGCCCAGGACCTGACCGAGCGAAAAGCTTGCGCCTGGCCTTTGGCGGCGCGACCGAGATGGTGGAATTGTGTGCAGCCAGGGTTGCCGTTGACCGACGCCGGGGTCCCCGCCATAATACTTTCGGTTCACGCACGAATCCGCTGCCAGAGACAGCCGGTGCAAACGGGCATTGCCCGCGAGCTTAATGGGATATCCCGCCAGCCGAGGTGGTCGAGTAGATATGTCTTCTCGCCCCCGTCGCTCATGCAGCGCGGGGGCTTTCTTTTTGGACATGCCCCCGTCACGTCCTTGTGGCGGACCGTGCCCGGAAAGAATTCGAGGAGGTGTAATTCATGCCCCAGCAGTACAAAATCGACAAGGTTGCAGAGATCGAGTCCCGTATCGCCGAGAATGCCGGTCTGTTCGTCGTCAACTACAACGGTCTGACGGTTAAGCAGGCTCAGGAGCTGCGTCATCAGCTTCGCGAGTGCGGCGCCGAGATGAAGGTCTACAAGAACAACCTGGTCAAGATCGCTCTCAAGAACCAGGAGCAGCCCGAGCTCGACGAGATCCTCGCCGGCCCCGTCGCTTATGTGTTCTACGAGACCGAGCCGGTCGAGGCCGCTAAGACCCTTAAGGACTTCTCCGCTAAGTCCAAGGGTGTCCTTGAGATCAAGGGCGGTATCTCCGACGGCAAGGCCGTTTCCGCTGATGATGTTAAGGCTATCGCCGAGCTGCCCACCAAGGACCAGCTTCTCGGCCAGATCGCCGGTCTCATCTCCGGTTTCGCTCGCGACATCGCTGTCTGCGTCAACGGCGTTTCCTCTGGTCTCGCTCGTTCGATCCAGCAGGTCTCCGAGCAGAAGGCAGCCTAGTCGCTGTTTTCACCCGCGGCGGCAACGCCGCACCCCTGGCGCATTCGCGCCGTGTTTTAACTGATCTCCGTGCACAGACACGGAAACCGAAAGGACTTAGAAATGGCTAAGCTTACCACCGATGAGATCATCGATGCTCTTAAGGAAATGACCCTTCTCGAGGCTTCCGAGCTCGTTAAGGCTATCGAGGACACCTTCGGCGTTTCCGCCGCTGCTCCTGCCGCTGTTGTCGCCGCTCCCGCTGCTGGCGCTGCTGAGGCCGAGGAGAAGACCGAGTTTGACGTCGTGCTCGAGGGCTTCGGCGACAACAAGATTCAGGTCATCAAGGCCGTCCGTGAGCTCACCAACCTTGGCCTGAAGGAGGCCAAGGAGGTCGTCGAGAGCGCTCCCAAGGCTGTTCTCGAGGGCGCCAAGAAGGAGGACGCCGAGGCTGCCAAGGAGAAGCTCGAGGCTGCTGGCGCTGCTGTCACCCTCAAGTAATCAGGCTTTCTCGCCAGATTTCTTTGCAGACGGGGTTCGCATTGCGAGCCCCGTCTTTTTTGTTTTGGCCCCTCATTCCCATTGCTCGGCACGCAGAACACCGCTGTCTTCGCCGTGCCAATCCCGTTACCGCTGGGGCATAAAATTGCACCATTCGAGCAATAATTTGCGTTGACCTGCTGAAGAATTGCGTTTGCCTTACGGCGACGTATGTCTCCGGCGGTAAGATACTTCGGTATCGCAATTTGGTCTGCGGCCGCCGTGCCGCACGCTTGGGGCGCTTTGCGCCTGCGAAAGGATCCTTGAATAATATGAAGGCAATCATCCCCGCCGCCGGTCTAGGCACGCGTTTTCTGCCTGGCACTAAGTGCACGCCCAAAGAGATGCTGCCGGTTCTCGACAAGCCGGTTATCCAGTACGTCGTTGAGGAGGCACTCGACCCCGAGGAGGTCGACGACGCCATCATCGTTACCTCTCCCGGTAAGCCCGAGCTGCTGAGCTACTTCCAGCCCGACCGTTCGCTTGAGAACCTGCTGCGCGAGCGCGGCAAGAACGCCTATGCCGATGCCGTCGCCCACGCTGGCGGTATGCCGGTCGATTTCCGTTATCAGTACGAGCCCAAGGGCCTCGGCCATGCCATTCGCTCGGCGGCCGATGCTGTGGCGGGGGAGAACTTCCTGGTTCTTCTGGGCGACTATGTTGTGCCCAACCATGACATTTGCGACAAGATGCTTGCCGTCTCCAAGGAGCATGGCGGCGCTTCGGTTATCGCTGTTGCCGCGTGTGCTCCCGAGGAGGTCAGCCGCTATGGCGTTATCGCCGGCGAGCGCGTGGGCTCCCTCGAGGGCGCTGAGGGCGTTGGCGATGCCGAGCCTGGCGCCGTGTGGCGTATCGGCGGCTTGGTGGAGAAGCCTGCTCCCGAGGCTGCGCCTTCTAACCTTTACATCGTCGGACGCTATCTGCTGAGCCCGCTGGTCATGGAGCTGCTTGCCGACCAGCAGGCCGGCAAGGGCGGCGAGATCCAGCTGACCGACGCCATGGCCCGTTCGCTCGACCGCGAGGCCATGTACGCCGTCGTCATCGATCCTCTGTCGGGCTACGACACCGGCACGCCTTCTGGCTGGATGGCCACCAACGCCCTTATGGCCGCAAGCGATCCTCGCTTTGCCGATGCCTTCTGGGATGCCATCGACGAGCGCGGCGGCTTGATGCGCAAGTAAACAGCGCTTACGGGTGCGGACTTCGGTCTGCACCCGTTTTTTTGCGAACTGCCGCTTAGCTCCGGAAAGTGCGACCCACAATTTGGTCGAATTCTGGGATGCGCTTTCCGGCTGAGGACCCTAGCGGAAAGCGCATCCCAGAATATCGGC
>NZ_JBNPLL010000022.1:0-35789 GCF_050313455.1 Collinsella sp. SGI.180 | reverse complement strand
GAGGCGGCCCCAGCGCGAGACCGTCCCGGATGCTATTCGTTGTCGCCGGCAGTTAGCTGCGTTGCGGAGAGTACGCCGTCGGCAGCGGTTGCGGCTGCGGCGTCGGGCCAGACCCAATCGGTAAAGGCCGGGTGATCGAAGCCCTCGTCGCACGCGAACTCAAAAGCCTCGGTGCGGAAGGCCTCCCACTCATCAATCTGCTCGGCAAACTTATCGGCGTCAACCATGCGCAGCACGTCGGCGGCCAGGGCCCAGCGGTCCATGTTGTTCAGGCGCAGCATGTCAAACGGCGTGGTCGTGGAGCCCTTCTCCTCGTAGCCGTGAACGCGGAAGGCATCGTGGCCGGGACGGTTCCAGATCAGACGGCGAATCGTGCCGGCATAGGCGTGGAATGCGAAGAGCACGGGCTTCTCGCCGCGGCCAAACAGCTCAGCCCAGCGCTCATCGCTGATGGCTTGGTCGTTCTCGCAGACGTTCTGGATCTTGAGCAGATCGACTACGTTGACAAACCAGACCTTGATGCCCAGCCCGCGCAGCATATCGGTTGCGGCCAGTGCCTCGAGCGTCGGCACGTCACCGCAAGTAGCGACCACGACGTCGGCCTCGGCGAGCGAGTCGGCAGTCGATGCCCACTCCCAGGTCGCTACGCCCTCGGCGAGCTCAGACTTGGCCTCGTCGACCGTCTGGAAGGTGGGGGCGGGCTGCTTGCCACAGAAGATGGCATTGACGCAGTCGGTGGACTGGTAGACGCGCTCGGCCACAGCAAGGGCCATGTTGGCATCGGCCGGATAATAAGCATTCACGACATGCGTGTCGTTGGCCTTGTTGAGCAGCAGGTCGATAAAGCCGGGGTCCTGGTGCGAAAAGCCGTTGTGGTCCTGGCGCCAGACATGGCTCGACAGCAAAATGTTGAGGCCGCTGATAGGAGCACGCCACGGAATCTCGCGCTTGGTTGCTTCGAGCCATTTGCAGTGCTGGTTGACCATGGAATCGACCACGTGGACAAAGCTCTCGTAGGAGCTCCACACACCGGAGCGGCCGGTGAGCACGTAGGCCTCGAGGAAGCCCTCGCACTGGTGCTCGGACAGCTGCTCGACAACCTTACCGGAACCGGCCAGCAGCTCGTCGTTGGCATCGTCCTCGTAGAAACCGGCATCCCACTGCTTCTTGGTCACCTTATAGGCAGCCTGCAGGCGGTTGGACGCGGTCTCGTCGGGACCGAAGATGCGAAAATCATCCATGTTCTTGGCCAAAACATCGGCAGTGTACTCACCAAAGACGCGGGCGGCCTCGGTGGAGCCCCAGCCGTGGCCCTTACTTGCGACGGGGATCTCGTGAGCGTGAATATCGGGAAGCTCGAGCTCGCGGCGTACCTTGCCGCCGTTCGCGTTGGGATTGGCGCCGATACGCAGCTCGCCGGTCGGCATAAAGGCCGTCACCTCGGGGCGCACCTGGCCCTCGGGCGTAAAGAGCTCCTCGGGCTTGTAGGAGCGCAGCCACTCGCGCAGCACGCGGAAGTGCTCGTGGGTATCTTTGGCGCTCGCGAGCGGCACCTGATGGGCGCGCCAGGAGTCCTCGGTCTTCTTGCCATCAATCTGCTTGGGGCAGGTCCAACCCTTGGGCGTACGGAACACGATCATGGGATAGGCCGGACGGACCACGGTCTCGCCCGCAGTGGCCTGAGCCATAGCGGTGGCCTTGATGTCGCAGATCTCATCGAAGACCTGCTCGAACAGGGCGGCGAAACGCGCATGAATGCTCGCATGGCTCTCGTCGTCAAAGCCGGCGACAAAGAAATGCGGCTTATAGCCCATGCCCTCAAAGAACTTGGTGAGCTCCTCGTCGGACACGCGGGCAAGAATGGTGGGGTTGGCGATCTTGTAGCCGTTGAGGTGCAGGATCGGCAGGACGATACCATCGGTTGCCGGGTTCACGAGCTTGTTAGACTGCCAAGAGGTCGCGAGCGGACCGGTCTCGGACTCGCCGTCGCCCACCACAGCCACGGCCAGCAGGCTCGGGTTATCCATGACGGCACCGTAAGCGTGGCTGAGCGTGTAGCCGAGCTCGCCGCCCTCGTGGATGGAGCCAGGCGTCTCGGGCGCAAAATGGCTCGGAATACCGCCGGGGTAGGAAAACTGGCGGAAGAACTTCTGCAGGCCGGCCTCGTCATTGGTAATGTCGGGGCGAATCTCGCGGTAGGTGCCATCGAGCAACGACTGGGCGGTGCCAGCGGGACCACCGTGACCCGGGCCCATCAAGAAGATCGCGTTCTGGTTGTGATCGGCGATGAGGCGGTTGACATGACCGAACAGGAAGTTGATGCCGGGCGTGGTGCCCCAGTGACCGACCAGGCGGTGCTTAACGTCCGGGCGACCAAAGTCGCGCACCTCGCCGGTTTTCTCATCGACAAAGTCGGGGCGCATGAGCGGGTTAGAGCGAAGGTAGATCTGACCGACGGACAGATAATTCGATGCACGCCAATACAGGTCGACGCCCTCGAGCTCGGAAGCCGGCACCTCGTGGCCCAGCTTTTGCCACGGCGTCCCCAGTGTTTTAGCCATTGTTTATGTCCCTCCGCTGTGCGGTCGCCCTCCAATACGGCAACCATTCGTTGGAACTAGTATATTTGCTAAAACGTTTTATCATGGTGAAAAAACGTTTTATCACCCATATCAATCACATCGATCAACAAAACGCGACATTCACCTGCGGCATTGTCTGCCACAGGTGCTCCACATTCGGTCTCTGCAAATTGATAAACGTGTTTAGTTATGTTTAGTAAGCTCGAGCACGCTGCCCTTAACGATAAGCGCCGGCTCCAGGACGACCTCTTCGGCACGCCTACCGCCCCTACCGGCAAGACGCTTGGACATGCAGCCAAAAGCATGTTCCGCGAGGACACCAGGATCCTGCTCAATGGCGGTCAGCGCCGGCTCAAAGAGAACGTCGGCCGCCGAGTTGTCATAGCTCACCACCGAAATATCGCCCGGGATGCTCTTCCCCATCTCGTGCAAACGCTTGAGCAAACCGAGGGCAATGTTGTCCGAGCTTGCGAATACGGCAGTGGCGTCGGTTGCGAGCACCGCCTCCGAGGCCTCGTAGGCGCTCGGAATGTAGTACTCGCTCTCAAACTCCAAACGCGCGTCGATAGGCAGGCCAACCTCGCGCAGCGCGCGCTCATAGCCGGCAAGTCGCTTGCGACCCGTATTGGAACGACGCGCATTAACCAAGCAGGCAATGCGACGGTGGCCCTGCTCGATCAGATAGCGGGTAGCCATATAGCCACCCATCTCGTGGTCGAACATCACCTTGTCGCACTCGAGCCCCTCAATGGCGCGGTCGACCATCACGGCAGGGATGGGTAGATGGCTGACCTCTTCGCGCAGGGCACGGTCGTCCGAGAACTCGTCGCCTACCACCAGGAAGACACCATCGACGCCGCGCGTCACCAGCTGGCGCAGCAGTTCCAAGTCATCGTCGGCGCTTCCGCCCGAGCTGGTAATAAAGAGCGCATAGCCGTCCTCGCGGCAGCGCTTTTCCAAGCTACCGGCAAGTGAGGCAAAAAATCGGCTCTCGATGTTGGGGACGATAAGACCCAGGGTGCGTGACTCGCGCATGACCAGGCTGCGCGCAATCTGGTTGGGAACATAGTGGTTGCGCGCCGCGACCTCCTTGATGAGCTTGCGGTTTTCTTCCGAGATGCGACAAGGCCGATTGTTGAGAACAAGCGAGACGGACGAGGGGGAAAGCCCCACCTCCTGGGCGATCTGCTTGAGGGTGACTTTGTTGGCCATCTCGCTCCTTCCGGGTTTACGCGCAATCTCTTGAAAGTATAGCGACTGCCCCTCTACCTCGATGATAAACACTTTACCAATCCGGTAGACGGCTGTTTTATCGCCGCCAGCGCACCAAATACGTCCAGGTGGGGTATATTGCAATCGATTGATGACAACGACCACCAAAAGGCGGATATTCGGATGCACGAGAACGACTTTTTTAACGAGGACCTGCTGTGCGCGCTCGCTGGCGTTGCCGGCGAGGACAACGTGTTGATGAGCGAGCCCATGCGCGAGCACACCACGTTTAAGATTGGCGGCCCGGCCGACGTCTTTGTCACGCCCGACACCGAGCAGGGCCTCGTCGCCACGCTCGATACCTGCTATCGCTGCGATCTGCCACTCACCATCGTGGGCAACGGCTCCGACCTACTCGTCGGCGACAAGGGCATACGCGGCGTCGTCGTAGCGCTAGGCGAGGGCCTCTCCGACATTACCGTCGACGGCACGCACGTTACGGCAGCAGCCGGTGCGCTGCTTTCGGATGTTGCGGCCGCGGCAGCCGAGGCCGGTCTCACCGGCATGGAGCCCATCTCGGGCATCCCCGGATCGGTCGGCGGCGCCTGCTACATGAACGCCGGCGCCTACGGTGCCTGCATGGCCGACGTGCTGGAGTCTGTACGCGTCTACAAGCCCGCCCGCGCGCTCGACGACGGCACCCGCGGTAGCGGCAGCATCATCGAGTTCGATGTCGACGAGCTCAATCTGGGCTATCGCAAGAGCCGCATCGCCGACGACGGCTTCATCGTGCTTTCGGCCACCTTCAATCTCGCCCCGGGCAACGCCGCGATGATCAAGGCCGACATGGACGACTACCGCCAACGCCGCGAGGACAAGCAGCCGCTCGACATGCCGAGCGCCGGCTCCACTTTCAAGCGCCCCGAGGGCCACTTTGCCGGCAAGCTCATCATGGATGCCGGCCTGCGCGGCCATGCCGTCGGCGGCGCCCAGGTGAGCGAAAAACACTGCGGCTTCATCGTCAACGCCGACCACGCCACCGCCGCCGACGTCGACGAACTCATCCGCCACATCCAAGCAACCGTCAAAGACCAATTCGGCGTAGACCTAGAACCCGAAGTCCACCGAGTAGGCGAATTTTTATAAAAAGAAGGCCCCAAAAGGGGCCTTCACCATATTTATTCAGATAACCCAGTCCGGTGTGTCGTGCTCAGGACCCGTGAGGGCCGGGACAGTCCGAGAGGCATAAGGTTGATCGCGAGTTCCGCACGCAAAGAAGGCCACTTAATGTGGCCTTCGTCTTGCGCAGGACTGCCCGAGCAGGCAACCTTATGCCTCTCGGACTGTCCCGGACCAAGCCGCAGCTACGACAGCGCAATACCGCCGAGCCAGCCCCAGCGCACACCAGAGCCAGTACCGTAAAAGCTAATGAACGAGTCAAGCGACCTCGACGTGATGGCGCCCTCGTTACTCATAACGATGCCGCCGCCAACATAGATGCCCACGTGTCCGTACAGCAGACCCGGCATACCGGTGCCACTGTGCGACGAGTCGGCCACGATCATGCCCACCTGCAGCGCCGAACGATCGGAGCTGTAGCACCAGGCGTTAAACATGTCGCACGCGTTGCCGCCAAAGTAGCCCACGCCGGCGTTGCGGAAGACGTTGGTGACCCAGGCGGCGCACCAGTTTAGGCCAGGCGAAGGCGTGGAGTAGCATGCGTTGACGACAGCCTGCTGCTTGCCCGAGCCGGCATTCTGTTGCGGATTTCCGGGCGCATACGATCCGCCACCCGAGTTTGAACCACCCGAGTAGGAATTGTTCTTGTTTGCGGCAGCCGCAGCAGCGGCAGCCTTCTTGGCAGCCTCCTCAGCCTGGGCGGCAGCGAGAATCTCGGAATCGCGCTGAGCCATGAGCTCCTTGACATCGTCGGAGAGGCCGTTCAGAACCGTCTGGACCTCCTGCTGCTTGGCCTGCATGTCCTGCATCTGGGCAGTCTGCTGGTCCTTAAGCTTCTCTAAGTCGGCTTTTTGCGACTCGAGCTCGGACTTCTGCGTATCGAGCTCTTTCTGGATGGTCTGGATATCCTCGATGGCGTCGCGGTCGCTCTTGTTGATCTTCTCAACATAGTGCGCATTGGCGACGAGCTCCTCAAACGAGCCCGAGGCGAGCAGCAGCGACAGGATGTTGGTGCCGCCCGACTTATAGTTGGCGGAAACGCGATCGGAAAGATCGCCGCGCTTCTTTTTGAGCTCGGCCTTCTTTTCGTCAATCTGCGCCTGCGTGCTGTCAATCTGGCCCTGTACGCTCTCGATATCGTTGAGGGTCTGGGCGTTCTTGTTGGCCAGCGCCGCGTATTCATTTGCGATGCTGTCGAGCTGGGCCTGGACCTCGTCAAGCTGAGCCTGGGCCGCATTGAGCTTGTCGGTGGTTTCCTTGGTGGCCTCCGCAGCATGGGCGCGAGCGGGCAGACCAAAAAGAACGGCTGCAGAAGCGGCGCCGAACAAGGCCTTGAGGGCAGTGCGACGCGAAAGCTCCTGGGAAAGGATGGAATCGCTGTTTGGTGACATATCTACTCCGTTACATGTTTATTTATATGTCGCTCAACTCATACATATTAGCGTACATCCGACGCGTCCCAACGATTTCCACGAACGGCAGCAAACCCCATGGTCGGCGGCTCGTATGCAAACGTCAAAGTCAAGGTTATGCCCACGCCAAACATTTCCATGAGTACGTTAGCATGTTCGTCTGCTTTTCCTGCCCTGCACGTTTTGGGTGCCCCTGCCTGCGCTATACTCCCTCAGGAAGTGTTCCTGATTCGATAGGAGACTACATGTCCAAAGCACTCGACCCCAAAGACACCTGCGTCCTCGTAACCGGTGGCGCCGGCTTTATCGGCTCGCACACCGTCGTTCAGCTGCTCGAGGGTGGCTACCAGGTCGTCATCGTCGACGACCTCTCCAACTCCAGCGCCGTCGCCGTCGACCGTGTCAAGACCATCGTGGGCGACAAGGCCGCCAAGAACCTCACCTTCTACGAGGCCAACGTGCTCGACCGCGATGCCATGAACAAGATCTTCGATACCCATCAGATCGACCGCGTCATCCACTTCGCCGGCTTTAAGGCCGTCGGCGAGTCGGTGAGCAAGCCCGTCGAGTACTACCACAACAACATCGAGAACACCCTGGTGCTCGTCGACGTTATGCGCAACCATGGCTGCAAGTCCATCATCTTCTCGAGCTCCTCGACCGTCTACGGCGATCCGGATAACCCGCCCGTCACCGAGGAAGACCCCAAGAAGCCTGCGACCAACCCCTATGGCTGGACCAAGTGGATGATTGAGCAGATCCTTATGGACGTTCACACCGCCGATCCCGAGTGGGACGTTGTGCTGCTCCGCTACTTCAATCCCATCGGCGCCCATCCATCGGGCCTGATCGGCGAGGACCCCAAGGGCATCCCCAACAACCTGGTGCCTTATGTCGCGCAGGTTGCCGTGGGCAAGCTCGAGGCCGTTCAGGTCTTTGGCAACGACTACCCCACCCCCGACGGCACCGGCGTGCGCGATTACATCCATGTGTGCGACCTGGCATCGGGCCATGTGGCCGCCCTCAACTGGATGAACGGCAAGACCGGCGTCGAGATCTTTAACCTAGGCACCGGCACCGGCACCTCGGTGCTCGAGGTCGTCGCCGCCTTCTCCAAGGCCTGTGGCAAAGAGCTGCCCTACGTGATTCGCGAGCGCCGCGCCGGCGACATCGCCGCCAACTGGTGCGACGCTTCCAAGGCCGAGCGCATGATGGGTTGGAAGGCACAGTACGACATCGCGGACATGTGCCGCGACAGCTGGAACTGGCAGAGCCACAACCCCAACGGCTTCGCCGACGCCGAGTAGCAAAAACCTACACACCGTTCTTGCCCCGATCTCACGATGTGAGACCGGGGCTTTTTCATGGCATGTAACCATTCGCCGAAAATCGACCAACTTTTTTATCTTGCCTATACATGTTTAAACAACATGTATACAATAGGTGTATCGAATCAGAACATCGGAGGCGGACTGCACACCCATCGGCAGGCCGACCCCACAACAAGAAGGTTGGTGAGCGCATTCATGGAGCGTGCAAGCGGCGTCCTCATGCCCGTCTCATCTCTGCCCGGACCATACGGAATCGGCGGCTTTGGCTGGAATGCCTACGACTTCGTCGATTTTCTCGCCTCGTGCAAACAACATTACTGGCAAATCCTGCCCCTTACGACGACCAGCTATGGCGATTCGCCCTATCAGTCGTTCTCGGCCCGCGCAGGCAACCCCAACTTGATCGACTTTGCCGAGCTTATCGAAGCCGGCTATCTGGAGCAGCGTGACATCGACGGCGTCTTCCTTGGTTCCGACCCCAGCAACGTCGACTACGGTGCCATCTTTGTTGGCCGCCGTCAGATTCTCGATCGAGCCGCTGAGCGCTTTGCTGCCGACAAGCCGGCCGATTTCGACGACTTTATCCAGGCAAACGAGGACTGGCTCATTCCCTACTGCGAGTTTATGACCGTGAAGGAGGAGTGCGGACTCAAAGCCTTTTGGGAGTGGCCCGAGGAGCTCCGCCGCCGCGGCGAGGCATCCAGCAAGGTCTGCGCCACCCATCCCGAGCGCATGCTCTACCACCAGATGACGCAGTATTTCTTCGATCGCCAGTGGAGCCGCCTCAAGGCCTATGCCAACGAGCACGACATCCTGATCATCGGCGACCTGCCCATCTATGTCTCGCGCGACTCCGTCGAGATGTGGGCCACGCCCGAGCTCTTTAAGATCGACGCCGCCGGCAATCCCGTCAGCGTCGCGGGCACGCCGCCTGATCAGTTCTCGGCCACCGGCCAGTACTGGGGCAACCCCATCTATGACTGGGATGCCATGGAAGCAGACGGCTTCTCCTGGTGGGAAGACCGCGTCCGAGCCGCCCTAGACATGTACGACATCATCCGTCTGGACCACTTCCGCGGCTTTGAAGCCTTTTGGGAGGTGCCGTTCTCCTCTCCCGATTCGTCATATGGTTCATGGACGCAGGGACCCGGCCTCAAGCTCTTCAAGATGCTCGAGGAAAAGCTCGGCACGCTTCCCATCATTGCCGAAGACCTGGGCTTTCTTACCCCCGGCGTCATCGACATGCGCGACGCCACGGGCTTCCCCGGCATGAAGATTCTGCAGTTCGCTTTTGAAGGCAGCAACTCCTACTACCTGCCGCACAACTACATTGCCAACACCGTCGCCTACGTCGGAACGCATGACAACGAAACGGCACGCGGCTGGTATGAGGGAACGGCCACCCCGCGTCAGCGCGAGCAGGCGGCCCTGTACACCCACCAACAGGCAGGCGAGTCCATGGCCGACGCGCTCAACCGCACCATCGCCGCCAGCGTGAGTGACACCTGTATCTACACCATGCAGGACCTGCTCAATCTGGGCAACGAGGCGCGCATGAACACCCCCGCCACCCTGGGCGGTAACTGGACGTGGCGCATGCTTGATGGCGCCATCACCCGCGAACTCGAGCGCAAGCTCACCGACTGGACCGAGACCTACTTCCGCATCCCGTCGGAAGCCGAAATCGAGCTTCCCCAATAGGAGCCACCGCGCCCGACCCCACCCCACCGTGTGGACGCGACCGCTTTTCCCGCGCGAGGCTATCCCAATCCCTCGCGCGGGCTTCTTTTGAATTTCTGACATGTAGTCGACTCACCACAGGAGGAAACATGCCCCGTATAAGCCTCGCAGAACTCGCCGAGCAGTCCTTTGGCACCTCGCTCGAGCAGCTCGATGACCGTCGTATTTATAAGCTGCTGGTCAAGCTCGTGCAGGAGCGCTCTGCCGCCTGTCCGCTCAACAACGGCAAGAAAAAGCTCTACTACATCTCTGCCGAGTTTTTGATCGGCAAGCTGCTCATCAACAATATGATCGACCTCGGCATCTATGACGAGGTTAAGGACCAGCTCGTCGCCGCCGGCCACGACCTCAACAAGATCGAGGAGTTCGAGGTCGAGCCTTCGCTCGGCAACGGCGGCCTGGGCCGCCTGGCCGCATGCTTCCTGGATTCCATTGCCACGCTGGGCCTCACCGGTGACGGCGTGGGCCTCAACTACCATTACGGCCTGTTCCGCCAACGCTTTGCCGACAACCAGCAGAAGGCCGTCCCCGACGAGTGGCTCGGCGAGCAGGACATCCTGATCGATGACAACCGCTCCTACACCGTCGAGTTCGGTGATTTTGCCGTCACCTCCAAGCTCGTCAACATCGATGTGCCCGGTTATGGCCAGCCCACCAAAAACCGCCTGCGCCTGTTTGACCTGGCAAGTGTCGACGAGGGTCTGGTCCCCGGCAGCTCCATCGACTTCGACAAGACCAAGATCGCCAAGAACCTCACCCTGTTCCTCTATCCGGATGATTCCGATGAGCAGGGCCGCCTGCTTCGCATCTACCAGGAGTACTTCATGGTGAGCAATGCCGCCCAGCTCCTGATCGACGAGGCCGTAGAGCGCGGCAGCAACCTGCACGATCTGGCCGACTACGCCGTGGTCCAGATTAACGATACGCACCCCACCATGGTCATTCCCGAGCTCATCCGGCTGCTCACCACCGAGCACGACATCGAGTTTGACGAAGCCGTTACCATCGTGCGATCCATGGTCGCCTACACCAACCACACGATCCTTGCCGAGGCGCTCGAGAAATGGCCGCTCGCCAGCCTGCAGAAGGTCTCCCCCGCCATCGCCGACATCATCGTCAAACTCGATGAGATTGCCAAGGCCGAGCATGGCGACCCGCGCGTCGCCATCATCGACGAGTACGACACCGTCCACATGGCCCACATGGACATTCACTTTGGCTTCTCCATCAACGGCGTCGCCGCCCTCCACACCAAGATCCTGGAGGACACCGAGCTTCGCCCGTTCTACGAGATCTATCCCGAAAAGTTCTCCAACAAGACCAACGGCATCACCTTCCGCCGCTGGATCCAGGGAGCCAACCCCGCACTTGCCAGCCTGCTCGACGATGTGATTGGCACCGATTGGCGCAGCACCGGCGACCTGAGCAAGCTCGCCGAATTCGCCGACGACAAGGACGTTCTTGAGCGCCTGGCCGCCACCAAGGTCAAGGCCAAGGCCATCATGCGCCAGTTCATGGCGCTCGAACAGGGCGTGACCATTCCCTCCAACGCGATCATCGATGTTCAGGTCAAGCGTATCCACGAGTACAAGCGCCAGCAGATGCTCGCGCTCTACATCATCTGGAAGTACCTCGACATCAAGAACGGCAATAGACCTAAGCATCCCGTCACCATCATCTTTGGCGGCAAGGCGGCACCTGCCTACACTATCGCCCAGGACATCATCCATCTGATCCTGACGTTGTCGCAGTGGATCGCAAACGATCCCGACGTGGCTCCCTACCTGCAAGTCGTCATGATCGAGAACTATAACGTCACCGCTGCCGAGCGCGTGATTCCCGCCGCCGACATCTCCGAGCAGATCAGCCTGGCCTCCAAGGAGGCGAGCGGCACCTCCAACATGAAGTTCATGCTCAACGGTGCTTTGACCCTGTGCACGCTCGACGGCGCCAATGTCGAGATCGCCGAACTCGTGGGCGACGAGAACATCTACACCTTTGGCACCTCGTCCAAACAGGTCGAGCAGCTCTACGCCGACGGCAGCTATAACGCCGGCGCGCTCTACCGCAAGCCCGGTATTAAGCTACTGGTGGACTTTATTACCAACCCCGCTTTTATGGCGACCGGCAACGCGGAGCGCCTGCAGCGTCTGCACGACGACATCAAGGGCAAGGACTGGTTTATGTCCCTGCTCGACATTGAGGAGTACATCCAGACTAAGGAGCGCGTGCTGGCAGACTACGAGGACCAGGACGCTTGGATGCGCAAGGCGCTGATCAACATCGCCAACGCCGGCACTTTCTCGTCCGACCGCACAATCTCCCAGTACAACGACGAGATTTGGCACCTGAGCTAATTTCGCTTCCATTACCCATCCTTTTGAAAGCGGAGTCGCGACAACGCGGCTCCGCTTTTTGTGCCCAGGCGATGCTCCTGTGAGCCGCCTCGACTAAATCATCTCAATCTGTAACACCTACTCGGCAAAAACGGTCCCACCTGTTACAGATCAAGACAAACCGGTCCTTTCCCCAGGGTTCATCTCAATCTGTAACATCTAACGTCCGAAATCCGCCCTTACTGTTACAAATCGAGACAAATGGATAAGCCGGCTAAACAATCTCGTTCTGTAACATGTAGCTGCCGAAATCAGCCTCTCGTGTTACGGATTGAGATGAAAGGACAGTCGACTCAACTCAATCTCGATCTGTAACATCTAACGTCCGAAATCGGCCCTACCTGTTACAGATCGAGACAAACGACCGGCCAGACAGCCCCAGCACAAAGAAAGGTTCCCCTCTCGCTCAGCGGACGAGAGGGGAACCTTATATGTGACTACGGCAAAAGGATGGCAAAACCGCAGTCGCCCAAAAGGAGGGCCTGATTGAATCGGGTCTAGATAAGGTTCTTGCCAGAGACCTTATCGAAGAGATGGGTCGCATTCTTCTCGAACTTGAACCAGATGGGGTCGCCGGCCTTGAGCGAACCCCTGGCCTCGAGGTCGACGACAGGGATGATCAGGACAAACTGGCCGTCGGGAGACGTCACATGAACGTGCTCGGTCGAACCCATGAGCTCGGTGACCTCGATGGTGCCCTGAAGCGCACCCTCCTCGCCCTTGTCGGCAAGCAGAATCTGCTCGGGACGCACGCCGGCCGTGATCTCCTTCATGTCCCCGCCGTCCCAGTTAAGCGCAAGCTGAGCGCAGGTCTCGGGGGCCAGCGCGACATTCATGTCGTCGGTCTTGACGGTAAAGCCCTCGCCCGAGCGCACCAGCTGGGCATCGAAGAAGTTCATCTGCGGCACGCCGATGAAGCCGGCGACAAAGATGTTCGCGGGATGGTTGAAGACCTCCTGCGGCGTGGCGATCTGCTGAACAACGCCGTCCTTCATGACCACGATGCGGTCGCCGAGGGTCATAGCCTCGGTCTGGTCGTGGGTAACATAGATGAATGTGCCTTTGATCTCGTGGCGAAGCTTAATGAGCTCGGCACGCATCTGGTTACGAAGCTTGGCGTCCAGGTTGGACAGAGGCTCGTCCATCAGGAATACCTTGGGGTCACGCACGATGGCGCGGCCGATAGCAACGCGCTGACGCTGGCCGCCCGAAAGCGCCTTAGGCTTACGGTCGAGGTACTCGGTGATACCCAAAATCTCGGCAGCGGAGCGAACCTTGCGGTCAATCTCGTCTTTGGGGACCTTCTTGAGCTCAAGCGTAAACGCCATGTTCTCGTACACCGTCATGTTGGGGTACAGAGCGTAGCTCTGGAACACCATGGCAATGTCACGGTCCTTGGGTGCCACGTCGTTGACACGCTTGCCGTCGATGAGCACGTCGCCCGAGGTAATGTCCTCCAGGCCGGCAACCATGCGCATCGTCGTGGACTTACCGCAGCCAGAGGGACCAACGAGGACGATAAACTCCTGGTCGTGAACAGTGAGGTTGAAGTCCTCTACAGCGAGCACGCCATCCTCGGTAACCTTGAGGTTGTGCTTCTTCTCCTCGGTCTTCTTCTTTTTGCCAAAGAAGCCCTTCTTTTTGGACTCGTTGTTGGGATACACCTTCTGAACATGTTTGAGAACGATCTCGGCCATGTCTCTACCTTTCGATACGCGGCGCCACGCTGAGGGGCGCCGCAGAAACTTGCAAAACAGTTACGGCATCAGCCCTTGACGGCACCTGCCACCACGCCGTCGATGATGTACTTCTGGCAGAGGATGTACATGAGGACGATGGGGACAACGACCATCATGATGCAGGCCATCATGGGGCCGAGCTCGACGTGACCGTAGCCGCCGCGGAAGTACTGGATCAAGATAGGAATGGTCTTGTACTTGGTGGAGTCGAGGGTGAGGTAGGGCAGCAGATAGTCGTTCCAGACCCACATGGTCTCGAGAATGCCGACCGAAAGATAGGTGGGCTTCATGATGGGAAGGACGATCTTAAAGAACACCTGGACCGGGTTGCAGCCGTCGATCATGGCCGCCTCCTCGATCTCGAGCGGGATGTTCTTTACAAAGCCGGCGAACATAAAGACCGCTAGGCCCGCGCCAAATCCAAGGTAAATAAAGCAGATGTTGAACGGCGTGTTGAAGCCGATGCGGTCCGCCAAATTGGACAGCGTGAACATGAGCATCTGGAACGGTACGACCATCGAGAACACGAACAGGTAATAGAAGAAGTTCGAGATCTTGCTGTTGACGCGCACCACATACCAAGCGCACATGGAGCAGCACACCAAGATCAGCACGACCGACGTGACCGTGATGATGAGCGAGTACATAAACGCCGAGGCAAAGCCCTGCTCGTTAAGGGCGTGCACGTAGTTTGCAAGGCCGTTGAACGTCTCGGGCGTGAGCAGATCGAATGCCGTGGTGGTGCTGATTGCGGTCCCTTTCTTAAAGGAATTGAGCGCAATCATGAACACGGGGTAAATCCATGCGAGCGACAGGATCGTAAAGAAAATCGAGAGCGCACGGTTGATAGCCTTATCGCGTTTCATTACTGCTGCACCTCCTTGGACCTCGTGGCCTTAAGCTGGATCATGGAAATAGCGACGACCAGGATGCAGAAGATAACCGCCTTGGCCTGACCGATGCCCTGCCATGCGATGCCAGCACGCGAATAGAACGTGTTGTAGATGTTCAGGGCGAGCATCTCGGTGGAGTGCGCCGGGGCGCCACCGGTAAGGGCGAGGTTCTGGTCGAACAGCTTAAAGCCGTTGGTGATGGACAGGAACAGGCAGATGGTGATCGTCGGCATCAGGTTGGGAATCTTAACCTTCCAGAACGTCTGCCATGCCGTAGCGCCGTCGACCTTGGCGGCCTCGATGTAGTCTGACGGAATGGACTGCAGACCGGCGATGTAGATGATCATCATGTAGCCGACCTGCTGCCACAGGGTCAGGATGATAAGGCCCCAGAAGCCAGCAGCAGAGTTAAGGGCGATAAGGTCGGCACCGATGTTGGAGAGCAGGCAGTTGATCAGAATCTGCCAAATGTAGCCCAGCACGATGCCGCCGATCAGGTTAGGCATGAAGAAGATCGTACGGAAGATGTTGGTGCCCTTGAGCGCTTTGCGGGTGAGCGCCTGCGCGATGGCGAGGGCGATCACGTTGATGAGCACCGTCGACAGGAAGGCAAACGCCACCGTAAAGAAGAACGACGTGGCAAACTGCGGATCGGACAGTGCGCGCACGTAGTTCTCGATACCGACAAAGTGCGTGTTGTTGATGGTAATAAACTGGCAGAACGAGAGATAGAAACCCTGGATAAAGGGGATCACGAACCCGATCATAAACGCCAGGCACGTGGGCAGCATAAAGAGCGGCCACCAGCGCTTGAGTGCTTTGCCCATAGAAGGGTCCTTTCAATATGCAGGGGGCGGGCAAACCGACGTCTGCCCGCCCCTGTCGCTAATCAGATAGCTTGGGCAGCAACTGCTTACTCGGAAGCAGCCTTCTCGGTCTTCCAGCCATCGACGAAGGCGTTCTTGACGCCGTCCCACTTGGTGTTATCGGCAGCATAGGCAATCAGAGCCTGCTTGAGGTTCTTCTTCCACTCCTCAGAGGGGATGTAAACGAAGTCCCAAGCGACGGTCTTCTTGCCGTCCTTAGCCATGGCAACAGCCTGCTGCGAGAAGACGTTGGTGGTGTCCTTGGCGCTCTTGAACGGGGCAGTCAGACCCATCTTGTCAGCGATGATGCTGGTGGCAGTGTCAGAAGTGACGCACCAATACATGAAGTCCTCGGTAGCCTTCTGGGCATCCTCGGAAGCCTGGGAGCTCACGCACCAGTAGTTCTCGCCGCCGGAGCACAGGCCCTGGTTCTCCTCGCCGTCGACACCGATGTAGATGGGCATCATGCCAATCTGATCGTCGGTCATGCCGGCCTTGATGAGGTCGGCGTAGGCCCAAGAGCCGTTCTGATAGAAGACGGCCTTGCCGGTTGCGAACTCGTTGGTGGCGTCGTCGCCGGTCTTGGAGGCAAGCTGCGAAGGATCGCAGGTGGAGTCGGTGATGTACAGGTCGAAGATCTGCTTAAAGTTGTCGAGATACTCGCCCTTAATCTCGTCATCCTCCTGGTTGTGCTCCTTCTCGAACTCGTAGTAGAGCGGGAGGTTGGCGAGGTGGGTGGTGTAGCGCCAACTGGAGGAGTCATCCATGCCGGCGGAAGTGAAGGCACCGTCAACGCCAAGCTCGTCCTTGCGGGCCTGAATGTCATCGGCGCAAGCCTTCAGCTTGTCGAAGGAGTTGATGTCCTCGGCCTTGTAGCCAGCCTTCTCGAGGAGTTCCTTGTTGTAAATGATGCCGTAGCTCTCCTGGACCCAGTCGATACCCAGATCCTTGCCGTCGGACTGCAGAGCCAGGGAGTCGTCGACGAGCTCACCGCGGACCTTGGTATCGGACAGGTCGGCGCAGTAATCCTTCCAGTTCTTAAGACCGGTGGGGCCGTTGACCTGGAACAGGGTCGGAGCGGAGCTCTTGGACATCTCGGACTTGAGCTTCTCCTCGTAGGTGTTGGAGGCGGCGGTCACGATCTTGACCTCGACGCCCTTCTCCTCCTTGTACGCCTTAGCGATCTCCTTCCACTCCTTGTCGACCTCGGGCTTGAATTGAAGGAAGTAGACCTCGGCAGCGTCACCAGAAGCAGAGGAGCCGGAGCCGGCGGAGCCACCGCAGCCCACGAGACCCAGGCCAAAGACCGTGGCCGCGGAGCCAGCGAAGCCCAGGAACTGCCTTCTGCTCATTTCGTTCTTCATTACAATCCACCCTTTCACACCGTGGCGGCACCCTTTGCCGCCGCCTTCGGAGATTGGTTCGGGGACTTTGCCCCTTTTTCTGATTTTTACAATACGCTATTTGGCCAGTTGTTTGAACAAGTATTGTTAGAGCGGTAGAAAAACTTCGGTGAACGGTTTTTAATACATTCGTACTTGACAAATATTGTCTAAACAATTAAAGCGCCCCGTGCGGCCGATATCCCATCGACCGCACGGGGCGCTTCATATCGGAACGCAAGCTTATGCGTCTGTTACCTATCGCTTGGAATTGATGCGGTAATGGAAGATCTCGGGGTGTGTGCGAGCATGCGTCACCTCGAACAAGATGCCGTCCGAGGTGTACGACTGACTCTCCATGACGGCAACGCAGTTGTATTTGCCGAGGTCAAGATAGCTACAGTCTTCATCGTTGGCGAGCTCGACACTCACCGTACGGCGACTCGCCATCACTTTGATGCCGCGCTTGTGCTCCAGATAGTCGTAGATAGATTCTGCCGCGATCTCGGGGGTCAGACCCTTGGCAATCGACTCCAAAAAGTAGCCATGGTCCACTTGGCGCGCGCTGCCGTTGAGGCTTCGGACACGCACTACGCGAATCAGCTCCTCGCCCACCTTAAAGCCCAGGCGACGAGAGAGCTGCTCGGTGCAGACCAGATGTTCAAAGGACTTAACGTCCGTCGATGCAACGGCATTGTTGCGCTTTGCAAATTCGCCAAACGACTCGACTTCCTCGAGTGCGCCCAACATGTCAGTTTCGCCCTTGAGCCAAATAACGCGCACGCCCTTGCCGTGTATGGGCTGCACAAACATCTCGTCGGCCAGCATGCTCAAGGCGCGGCGGACGGTATTGCGCGTGCAGCCAAATTCCGCAGTCAGCTCGGCTTCGGTTGGCAGCATCTCCTGAAACGCATAGGTCCCGTTAATGATGCGCGAACGGATCTCGCGGTAGATTCCTTCGTAAATCGCTTTTGGCATGGCTTCACCTCTACATCTTCTTGCTGGCTAGGCACGATAGCATTTCTTGGGGTTGTTTAAACCGATTATCGGTAAAGCGACAGTATTGTAACCGTTGGCGGCTTCTGTCGTGCCCAAATCGGTCTCGTTCAAAACTGCCGACACGACAATCGTCTGGTCCTCTACAATGAATCCATTGTTTAAACGTTTCACCACCTGCAACGCACCTCGATGTTCGGGAGGCAGAACATGCTGCAGAAAATCCAACGCTTTGGCGGGGCAATGTTCGCGCCCGCCATGCTGTTTTCCATATCGGGCCTTATGGTCGGCGTCTCCGCCCTCGCAACGTCTGCGGACATCGTCGGCGACCTCGCCGTATACGGAACCCCTTGGTATATTTTTTGGGCTATCATCCAGCGCGGCTCGTGGACGGTCTTTAAACGCCTCCCACTGCTTTTTGCCGTAGCGCTGCCCATCGGCCTTGCCCAAAAGCAACCGGCGCGCTGCTGCTTCGAGGCACTCGTGGCCTATTTTGCCTATTGCTTCTTTTTGAGCGAGATCATTAAGCTGAGCGGCGACAACCTTGGACTTAAGTACCCGTCGTCTTTGACCTCCGCCAGCGGCATCACCGTCATCGACGGCATCAAGACGCTCGACACCGGCATTATCGGCCCGCTGGCGGTATCGGCCACCGTCGTCGCCATCCATGACCGCTTCTACGATGCCGAGGTTCCCGATTGGCTCGGTACTTTCTCGGGCTCCTCGTTGGTCTACCTCATTAGCTTTTTTGCCGTATTCGCCCTTGCCGCTATCTCGGCCGCCATCGTGCCCATCGTATACGCAATGACCGAAACACTGCGCCATGCACTTACGGGCGTCGGTCCCTTCGGCGTGGGCGCCTTCGTGTTTTTAGAGCGAGCACTCGAGCCCGTGGGGCTGCATCACCTGCTCTACATGCCAATCTACTACGACAATCTGGTTATTACCGATGGCATCTACGCCACGTGGACCAACTTGCTTCCCATCCTCTCGCACAGCACGCGCCCCCTCAACGAGCTAGCGCCCTGGGCTGGTTTCACCGCCACCGGTTGGGTCAAGCTCTTTGGTCTTCCCGCCATCGCCGCAGCGTTCTACACCACGGCCAAGCCCGAACGCCGTGCCAGCCTCAAGGCCATCCTTCTGCCCGCCATCGTCGCCTCGATGGTCTGCGGCGTCACCGAGCCGCTCGAGTTTCTCTTTATGTTCACCTATCCCGGACTCTTTTTGCTCTACGCCGTCCTATCCTCCTGCCTTGCCATGGCCATGAACTTCTTTGGCGTCGTCGGCATCTTCTCGGGTGGCCTTATGGAGATGGCTGCCTTCAACTTTATCCCGCTCATGCGGACGCATGCCGGCTCCTACCTTTTGGCACTCGGAATCGGACTCGTCTTTAGCGCCATCTTCTTTCTGAGCTTTCGAGGTCTTATCCTGACCTTTGACCTTAAAACCCCGGGACGCGAGGACTACATTGCCAGCAACACGGCGCTCTCGCGCTTGACGGGAAACGACGTTGACGAAAAGCGCTTATCCGAAGCCGGCGCTTCCGACTGCCAGGCATCACAAGATCGTCTGCTCGCCGAGCAGGTTGTGGCGCTTCTGGGCGGCGTCTCCAACATTGTGGGCGCAACCAACTGCGCCACGCGGCTGCGCGTCGAAGTCGCGAACCCTTCTATCGTCGCGGACAATGCAACCTTTGTCGCAGCGGGCGCCAAAGGCCTCATCGTCACCGGCAAGACCGCCCAGGTAATCATCGGCGTCTCGGTCCCCCGCGTCAAAGAGCACTTTGATCAGATTATGGGACTCGAACCGGGTTTTGCATTTGCCACCCCGCTTTCTCATGCCGCCGATGACGCCAAAAAGCATGCCAATATCTGCTTCTTCGACATCGACGGTACGCTTGCCTGGCAAGATCCCAAACTTGCCCAAGAGCTCCCCGAGGGCGAGCGAGACCTTTCCCCCTATCCCAACGAAACGGTTGCACAGGCAATTCGCACGTTTGTCGCCAACGGCAACAAAGCCTTTATCTGCACGGGGCGCACCCTCAGCTGCATCCATCCCAAGCTGCTCGAGCTGCCGTGGGCGGGCATCGTATGTCTCGCGGGCTGCTACGCCGAACTCGAGGGGCGCATCGTACGAAATGCGGCCATAAACCCCGGTCTGCTACAGCGCCTCGCCCCCTATCTCGAACAATCGGGTGAGGTCATTCGCTTTGAGGGCATCGATCGCGTCGTGCGCATGAGCGCAGATGCCCCCGAGACGTACGGATACGCGCGCACCGTGGGCGACGCCGTCACGCAACTCAAGCACTACAACGCTTATAAAATTCTTATGTCCACACCGCTCGCCAACCGCATCGCCCAAGATGAAGAGCTTGGGCCTCTGCTCTGCCTCAACGAGCTCGAACTCGAGGTCACGGAAATCTCGCCTCGCGAATGCACCAAACGGGCCGGAATCAAGGCCGTGCTTGACGCCCTGGGGCCAGATCACGGCACTGTGTACGGCATCGGCGACGCAAGCAACGACATCGCCCTCATGGAGGCGGTCGATGTTGGCGTCGCCATGGGCAACGCGCCGGACTTCCTCAAGGAAAAGGCCGACTACGTCACCGACAGCTTCGACCACGACGGCGTCGTCACCGCGCTCGAGCACTTTGGACTTATCTAGCCGCGCCTCTTGCCGCATTTGCGACAACATGGCTCAATCGTCTTCAACCGCCGCGCTCGATGCCCTAATGTGGCAATATGTTGTCTGCATAACGCAACGATGCAACCTAAGAAAGAATGCGAGAACCCGTGTCCAGTCCGTTTACCAGCTTTTTAGCCCAGCATTTTGACCAGATTAACGACTATCTGGCCACGTTCTTTGACGGACAGGCGACCTCTGCCGATATCGAGCGCTACCTGTATGGCCCGCTCTCGGCATTTACGGCCAATGCCGGCAAGCGCCACCGCCCGCTCATCTGCATGCTCGCCGCCACCGCAGTAGGCGGCAGCTTTGAGAGCGCCCGAAGCGCGGCGGCGGCCATCGAGCACTTTCAGTCGGGAGCGCTTATCCATGACGACATCGCCGACAACGGCCAGCTGCGCCGCGGCAAGCCCTGTATGCACCTTACCGAGGGTACGGGACTTGCCATCAACTGCGGCGACCTAGCGCTCACCATGGTTACCAAGACGGTTCTCGACGACCCCACGCTCGAGGCAGACGTGAAGCTCCGCGTGCTCCACGAGCTCACCGAGATGATCGTTCGCACCATCGAGGGTCAGGCGCTCGACCTGGGCTGGGTCCGCGATGGGCGCTTTGACATCTCGGTCGACGATTATCTGGACATGGCGACGCACAAGACCGCGTACTACAGCGGAGCCACGCCACTTGCCGCCGGAGCCATTATCGGTGGCGGCAGCGAAGACCAGATTGAGGCGCTGCGTGCCTTTGGCCTGCACACGGGCCTTGCCTTTCAGATCCAAGATGATCTGCTCAACCTTATTGGCACCAAGGAGGCCGCCAACAAGGACTTCCGCACCGATATCACAGAGGGCAAGCGCACGCTCGTCGCCGTGCATGCCCTGTCAGACGAGCGTTATCACGACGAAGTCGAGGCAATCCTTTCCTCGGGCACCGAGGACCCCGTGCAACTCGCACGCGCCGTGGAGATCTTCCGGCAGACCGGCTCTGTCGATTTCGCCCACACTTACGCACTCAACCTGACTGCCAAGGCCAAGGCCGCTATCGAAGGTGTCGAGCTCGACCCGCATGCACGCGAGCTGTTCGACTCCATGGCAGATTTCTTTGTGGAGCGCCTTAACTAGCGGGGGTTATAAAACCTGTCAGCAGCGCATTTGGGTACAACTTGCTACACTGTTGAGTGCATGTTTATGCAACCCTTTGCGTTGTCTATCCGACACACGCTCAAATAGTACGAATGGTACGCCGAAAGGGGTTCGTTCATGGAACCTATCACAACGGGCATGCAGGGAGCAGCCGTCGAGGACGTCCAGTCCCGCCTTCTGCAGCTCGGCTATACAATCGATGACGCCGAGGTCGCCGACAAGCGCTTTGGCACCACCACCGAGCAGGCTGTTGGCACCTTTAGGCTCGACAGCGGCCTTGCCGCTGGCTACGCCGTCGATATTCCCTGTTGGAGCGCCCTGGTAGACGCCTCGTATAAGCTGGGCGACCGCACGCTTTATCTGCGCATGCCCAATTTCCATGGTGCCGACGTTCGGGCCCTGCAGAGGGCACTCAACGTTTTGGGTTTTGCCTGCGGTGAGGACGACGGCTACTTTGGCCCGCACACCGAGGCGGCCTTGCAGCAGTTCCAAGAAAATGTCGGCCTGTTTGCCGACGGCATGGCATTCCAGGATACCTACGCCTATATCAACCGTCTGCATCACGTGTGGGAGGGCAAACCCTCGGTTACCGAGGCCGAGTCGCGCATCGGTTTTGCCCGCGCCGCCAACGTGCTCGAGCGCTTCCAGATTGCCGTTATCGGTGAGGACCCCATCGCACGCAGCGTTGCATCGCGCATGTGGAACATCGCCACGGCGACGACCGACAACAGCGGCATGATGCTTTGCGATTCCGAGGTTCCGACCGACGTGGACCTGGTACTCGAGATCGCAAGCGATGAGCTGCCCGCAGATGCAGCGCCGCGCGCCACGATCGCCCTTGCCGAATGTCACAACCTGGCGCAGCGCATCCGCACTGCCAATATCGCCGCGCAACAAAAGCCTGCACGTATCCGCATTGAGCTCACGGGCATGACGCGCTACAACGGAACCTTCACCGCAAGCGACGCCCAGACACTCGCCGTACGCCTGCTCGATGGCGTTTGCGATGCCCTCGCAGATTAGGTAAACTAGACGAGCTGCTTTTGGGCAGCACCACACATTGGGACGTAGTTCAACGGTAGAACTCCGGTTTTTGGTGCCGGCTGTTGGGGGTTCGAATCCCTCCGTCCCAGCCAAGGTAACTGAGCGCCCCGGGCTTTCATCAGCCCGGGGCGCTTTCTTGTGGGCATGCGGAGGGATTCGAACCCGCAAGGGTGCGGAGCTGAGGAAACGCGAAGCGTTTTCCAGCGCAGCACGCAAGGAGCGGAGCGACGCAGCGGGGCGCGGCCGCCGGCAGGCGGACGCGGAATCCCTCCGTCCCATATCAACAACGGGCTCTCCGTATCTCAACCGGCACTTGGGGACGTTCCCAAAGTGCCGGCACTAAAGGAACGCCACCAAGTGCCGGCTCATCCACCCTCAAAAGACAGACGCCCCAAGCCCGAAAGGACCAAGAGCGCCTTACATCTAGAAAATATCAGCCCCGTTCCGAAAAGCGAGCCGTCATCTACAAAATGGCGCGTGGCCCCGGCGGGCCGGGCATTAAGTTTGTCGCGAGTTCCGCACGCAAAGAAGGCCACTTAATGTGACCTTCGTCTTGCGCAGGACTGTAGAGCAGCAAACTTAATGCCCGGCCCGCCGGGGCCACGCGTCCCTAATTGTTCAGCATGCGGTCGAAGCTTCCCGAGTCGCCATCCCGATAGTCGGCGGTCATCAGAATCTCCTGCGGAATGCGACCGCCCTCGCGCAGCACATTGCGGAACTGCACGCGCGTGACCATAGGCAGATCCTTGATCGTCGCCGCCAAATTCTGCGGCACACCCTGATTGGCAGCCGCAGGCTCGCACTCGCCGCCAGCTTTCACGCGACGCTTGTGCTCGGCGAGCATGGCACGATACATGCCGGCATGCAAGCGAATCTCAACCACATTGGCATTGCGGGCCTGCTCGACGATGCGCGCACCCTCTCGGTCGATATCGCCCACGTAGTAGACATAGTTAAAGCGATAGCCGATCTCGGCCAGATAATCATCCAGTGCGTGCGAGACGCTCGCCTTGCAGCCACCGCCAAAGATCACGCCACCCACCTTGGTGCCAAAGAGCTTAGCGTGCTTGCGGCCGCGCAGGAGCTTGACGATCTCGTCATAGGTGTCTAGGTTCTCGACCATAATGAACGGCTTGTCGGCGCCCAGCGTAAAGAAGCCCGTAAAGTGCACGGGGCGGTTGGGGGCGACCTTAATCGCCTGCATGCTGATACCCTTTTCGGTCATACGCCTCATCAGGCGCTCGCCGTGCTTGCCGTCAAAGGCCTTCTCATCGTTAAAAATCTGGTAGGCGCGCTGGCGACGCGAGGCGACCGGCGTGTCGGCGCCGCGATTCTGCTCAATCCAAGCCTGGATGGTCGCAATCTCCTCGGCAATCTTGCGGTTGGACATCTCGTTGTGCTGAGTGCGCTGCGAAACCTTTTTGCCGTCCTTGCCCTCAACCTTAACGATTTGAGTCTGTTGCTCCTTAATCTTGGAGAGTGCAGCAGGCGTGGGAACGACCTTGAGCAGCTGACTGCCCAGGACACGGGCCAGAGCAAACGCCGAAACCTCGCCATGAGCGGGCGGCTCAGGCTGCTGGGCGGTCGCATCGTTTGCAGTCGGTTTGGGCTGCGTCTGGGATTTGCACTTGGAATCTGTCCGAGTATTGCGCTCTTGCTTTGGCGCGGACGAGCCCTTTTGCGAACGCTCAGGCTTGCCCCCCTTTACTGGCTGGCGCTTGGGCTGCTCCGCCGGGATCTCAGCCTTCGCATCCTTGTTTTGCCCCGCTGCCTGCTCGGCCACGGATTCGGCATTTGAGCCACGGCCGCCACGGTGACGACGACGGCGAGGCTTGCTCGAAGCGCTCTCCCCCGCCTGCTTATCAGCGGACTGTTGAACTTTGACCTCGGCGTCGGCCGCAGACTGCGACTCGGAAGGCTGCTGCTCGCGAGCCGCCGGCTCAACGGTTTTCTCGGTTTGTTCGGTCTTCTCGGTCTGAGCGGTCGAAGCCTGCTCGCCCTTCTCCTGACGCTTTACGGGATACACGAGCCCCGCAAAACCGCGGCCGGGACGACACGAACCCGGAGCCCTCTTGGCAGACTCCTCAACATCGTCTGCAACCTCGGAAGGCTCTTCAGCCTCATGCGCGACATCCTGCTGCGCAGCCTTAAAGTGAGCACCGCGGCGACGCTTGGGCTCCTGGACCTCAGCGGCGCACTGCGGCTCGGTAACAGCCTCATCCTCGACGGGCTCGACATCCGTCGCATCCTTTTGAGCCACGGCGCGACGGAAGCGCTCCTGCTGGGCACGGCGCTGCGCATCGCGTTTACCGCCCCCGCCAAAACCGCCGCGGCCCGCCTTGGCCGTAAAGGCGCGAACGACGCTCTCGTCAAGCAGCTCATCGGTGTCGACGTTCTCGCGCGGAGCCGTTTCCACCGCAACAGGTGCCTCGACAACGTCCTCGACGGCCTCTTCGGCAGCCTCGGCAGGCTGCTCCTGGACATCGCGAATCTCGGCATTAATGGTATAGAACGCTGGGCGCCCGTTAACGCCGCTGCCCTCGATCTTGGTAACGATCTTTGCCGCGATAAGCTCATCGCGCATCGCCTTGGTGTCACATTCCTTATCGACGGAACGGAAAATCTGTGCCAGCGCGCTCGACTTGATCTTGAGCGCCTTGCGGCAGAGCAGGTCGTAGGCAACCAGCTTGGCACGCTCGGCAGAAAGCGACGTCTGGCTGCTCAGACGCTCAGCCAGGGCATCGATGTTGTTTTGGTTATCGGAATATACCGTCTTGGCCACGGGGTCCCTTTCATATGTACACATATACGTCTATATGGTACAACGCACGCCCCTATCCACGCAAAACATCTGCGAGAACACCCGGGCACACTAGCTATTGCATGGAAAAAAAGGCCGAGCCCGCGCAGTTGCGGACCCGGCCTTTCCGAGTCATATAGATGTGACGTTCAATCCGTTAGGTCGATTAGGCCTTGGCGGCCTCGGCGCCTGCGGGAGCCTCGGCAGCAGCAGCGCGACCATACTCGGCCTTGCCCATCTCGGACCACTCGGGCTCCTCGTCGGGCATGGAACCGGCCTCCTTGCCGAAGAGCTCCTTGAGGCAGTTGACGGCAACGATGAGGCCCAGGACCATCAGCAGGACGGCAAAGACGAGCTGCAGGCCCTTGGTGGCGGCGACGGAGACGGCGGCCGTAGTGGCGGTAGCTGGGATGGTACCGAAGAAGCCGTAGGCCTGGACGGCGGTCATGCAGCCCATGGCGCTCTGGACCAGCGAGGTAAAGGTGCAGCAGAGCAGGAAGGCGACGGGCACGTAGAGCATCCAGCCCTTGCGACCGGTGCACTTGCAGAACACGGCAAGGGTGATCATGGTCATGCCGCCGAGCAGCTGGTTGGAAGCACCAAAGAGCGGCCAGATGTTGGCATAGCCACCAAAGGCGAGGGCGAGGCCGGGGAGCAGGGTGACAACCGTGGCGAACCAGGGGTTGCCGAGGACCTTCATGTAACCGGCCTTGGACTCGATGGCCAGGGCGTCGTTGGTCTGGGCAAAGAACTCGGAGAACGAGGTGCGGGCGATGCGGGCAACGGCGTCGAGCGAGGTCAGGGCCAGAGCGGAGACGTTCATGGTCATAAAGACGGTAGCAAGCGTGCCGTCAACGCCGAAGGCCTGCATACCGCGAGAAATGCCAGCAGCGAAGATCTGGAACGGGGTGGAAGCGACGCCGGCGTTGAGGGCGCCGGTACCGGCAGTGTTCATGTCGGAGAACATGATGCCGGCGACGATGATGGCGAGGATGCCGACGAAGGACTCGACGATCATGGCGCCATAACCGACCGTGACGGCGTCCTGCTCCTTCTCGACCTGCTTGGAAGAGGTGCCCGAAGAAACGAGGCTGTGGAAACCGGAGAGAGCGCCGCAGGCAACGGAGACAAACAGGACCGGGAACATCATGCCCGAGGCATTGCTAAAGCCGGTGAAAACCGGAGCGGTGATGGTGGCCTGGCCGTTAACGCCCAGGACGACGATGCCGAGGACAGCACAGACAATCATGACGATCATCATGATGGAAGTGAGGTAGTCGCGAGGGGTCTTGAGCATCTGGATGGGCATGGCACCGGCAAAGACCAGGTAGACCATGACGACGGCGAACCACTGGAGCTTGTCCAGGTAAACCGGGAACTGCATACCGACGGCAAACATGAGGACCATGAGCACCACGCCGGTGACGAACTCGGCAGCGCCGGTGAGGTTGAACTTCTTCTGAGCCCAACCAAAGGCCATGGCGACGAAGGTGAACAGGATGGAGATGGTGCCAGCGCAGCCAGCGGCATAGGACTTGGTGAAGTCGATGGCACCGGTGGCAGCGCCAGAGGCGTCAACGACCGGGGTGAACATGAACGTCTTGCAGACCATGTCGGTAAAAGCGGCGATGACGATGATGCAGAACAGCCAGCAGAACAGCAGGAACAGGCGACGGCCGGTCTTGCCGATGTACTTCTCGATGAGCTGAGCCAAGGACTTGCCGTTGTTCTTCATCGAAGCGTACAGGGCGCCAAAGTCGTGAACGGCGCCAAAGAAGATGCCGCCGACGAGGACCCAGAGCACGACGGGCAGCCAGCCGAAGGCCATGGCGACGATCGTACCCGTAACAGGGCCAGCACCGCAGATCGAGCTGAACTGATGCGAGAACGCGGTGAAGGCGGAGACGGGCGAGAAGCTCTTGCCGTCCTTCATGCGCTTGGCAGGCGTGAGAGCCTCTTTATCAACGCCCCACTTGTTAGCCAGCCAGCGGCCGTAGCCCAGATAGCCGCAGGCGAGCACCGCCGCGGCCACAACCATAAGCAAAACTCCGTTCATTACATTTCCTCCTCTAAAAAGAACTTCCTAGACATAAAAAATGAGGGCCGTCGGTTGCGCTCGACGGCCCTCATCTTCATCAGCCGCCCGTTATCGTACGGGCTAGCTGTATGTGCTAACCCGCATCAGATAATTACTACGCTGATAATGTTTAGCTGATGCGTGAACATGTCTAAGAAATCCTCTTCAATCATGATGCGAACGAACCGTGCGTGTTCACATCCCCCAGTGGATGAAAAGGAGTATGAAACTTTAGTTGCCTAAAGTCAACGCAAATATGTAATGGATTTTCAACTTTATTTGAATTTCTCGGTATAAAACGTCACTGACCTCGGACTTTACCGAACGACAGTTTTTGCTTGAGAGATGCTCCTCGGGGGCGGGGCGGGCGCCTGCCGCCATATATGAACTTTCCTGCTCGGACAGTCCTGCTCACGACGGAGGCCACATTAAGTGGCCTCCTGTTCGTGCGGAACTCGCGATAAAGTTCATATATGGCGGCAGGCGCCCGCCCCGCCCCCGAGGAGTTCCCATCCCAAATCTCAACTCTGTTATCATAATTACGATAATATCCTGATAGCTCAGGAGGTAGCTGTGAATATTAGGCCAGTCTCAGATCTTAGAAATCACTACCCGGATGTTGAACGCGAAGTCGAACAGGAGGGTCCGGTTTTTCTAACTAAAAACGGGCGGGGCTCTATGGTCGTCATGAGCTTTGAGCAGTACAAGTCACTGAGCAATACAATCGAGAGCGCACTTGATGCCGCTGATCGTCAGGCTGCCAGCATGCAACTTCGCTATACACACGACGATGTCTTTGGCTCTGTCAGAAAAATGCTCGACGGCGGTCTCGATGAACAGGCACTATAAGCTCCGCTATCTTCCCCTATTTTGGGAGGACCTCAGCCAAGCAGCGTCATATATCGCCTTTGATCTCAATAACCCCGCTGCAGCAAATAGGCTTGTCAACAATGTTGAAGCAGGCATACTCGAGCATCTCAAGAATCCAACCATGTCACCAACATACCCTTCGACAAGAAGACGGTTGCACCCGTATTACCGCTTCTACGTTGGCAACTACATGGTTTTTTATGTCGTCATCGACGACGTCATGGAAGTCCGCCGACTGCTATATAAAAGCCGAGATATTGAGTCGATTATCAGGTAGGTTTCTTTCAGCTAATGCACGCCGTAAATTCGACGCAGGCTGGCTAACCTTGCCGGACGTTGTCGACGCCGATCCAGCTCAGTAGCTGCATCGATACAGAAAGGTTCCCGACCGGAGGGGCCGGATATAAGGTTTATCGCGAGTTCCGCACGCAAAGAAGGCCACTTAATGTGGCCTTCGTCTTGCGCAGGACTGTAGAGCAGGAAACCTTATATCCGGCCCCTCCGGTCGGGGACCGCACCCATACGACTACAGCGTCATGTTTGGATCGGCGTCGACGTCGAACGGCGAGATTTCACCTCGGTCGAATTTGCGGCGAGCGACCTCCGCAATCATGGCGGCGTTGTCAGTACAGGCCGAGAGAGGCGGCACCGTTACGCGAATCCCCTGACGCCCGAGTTTCTTAATCATCATCTCGCGCAGATGCGGGTTGGCCGAGACGCCGCCGCCGATGCAATACTCCTTGCACCCGGTGGCGTGCAGGGCGTTCTTGGCCTTCTTGTACTGCACGTCAAAGACCGCCGCCTCAAACGAGGCCGCAAGGTCGGGCAGGTGAATCGTGCGCCCAGCCTTGGTCTCCTGCTCAATATAGAGCGTCACCGCCGTCTTGAGGCCCGAAAGCGAGAATCGATAGTCTCCCCTGCTGTTAAGCGCACGGGGAAAATCGATCGCGCGGGGATTGCCCGTCTCGGCGAGCTTGGAGATGATGGGGCCACCGGGATAGCCCAGACCCAGCGCCTTGGCAACCTTGTCGAAGGCTTCGCCCACGGCGTCGTCCAGCGTCTCGCCAAGCACCTCGTAGTCGCCCCATGCCTTTACGTGCACGAGCATGGTGTGCCCACCCGAGACAAGCGTAAAGATAAACGGCGGCTTAAGGTCGGGCTGCGCCAGCAGGTTGGCGAACAGGTGACCCTCCAGATGATTGACGCACACGAGCGGTTTACCGGCAGCATACGCAAAGCCCTTGGCAAAGGCGACGCCCACCACCAGGGCACCCACCAGGCCCGGGCCTTGCGTCACACCCACGGCGGCAAGCTCACTTGGCGCAATCGCTCCACCCTCAAGGCCAAGCGATACCGCGGCATCTTCAAGCGCCGCATCTACGACACTCACAATCACCTCGACATGCTTGCGCGAGGCGATCTCGGGCACCACGCCGCCAAAGCGAGCATGAAAATCAATCTGCGTCGACACCTGGTTGGCCAGCATATTGCCGTCCGCATCGATAATCGCAACAGCCGTCTCGTCGCAAGAGCTCTCGATGGCAAGAACTAGGCGACGGCGCTCGATTTCGGCACGCTCCTCGGCGGTGCGCTCGGGCTCAGGCAGCGGCCAGACGCGCTGCTCGGCAGCCGTTGGCTCGGGCGAGGCATTGTCGAGAGGAAGCACCAGGGGCAGCGACGCCGTCATGACGATGGCATCCTTGCCGACGCCGTAGTAGCCACGGCGACGACCCGCCTCGGTAAAGCCCAAGGCGCTATAGAGCGCAATCGCGCCCTCGTTGCCGTCCTCAACCTCAAGCGAAGCAGTGGTGCAGCCGAGCATCTGGGCGTCATAGCTCACGTGCGACAGCAGCTTGCGGGCAATGCCCGCGCGACGATGAGCAGGATCAACCGCGACGTCCATAATCTGAACGTCACCGTCGACGACCATGCCGCCGGCAAGTCCCAGCAGCTGACCGTCGTCGTGCGCCACCCACCAGCTACGCGGCGCGGCAACGCCCTCGCCCAGCTCGGACAGGAACATGCCCGGCGTCCACGCCTCGTGTCCGGCGCCTTCAAAGCAGGCGGCCTCCAATGCGCTCGCGCCCTCGGCATCCGCCGCGCCCATGGGACGGAACTGCAGATGGCGGCCGGCGAGCTCGTCGGCAACACCCGTAATCTCGCTCTGGGCGCTCTCGGCAAGCCCAAGGCGCTTACGCTCATTTTCCTCGGCATCCGAAAGACGCGTGTAGATCGGCAAAACGCGAGCCGGATTACCGTCGCCCGCGGCGTGCGCCATCAGAAGGCCCTCGCCCGAGGGCCACCACAGGTCTCGCTCCACGCAGCGCGCAGTCTCGTCCTCACTCAGCAGCTTGCCATAACGTACGAGACCGTCACCAGTCAGCTTAACCTGGCTCCAGTCCGCGGCCTGGCGCCACTCATCAAGCGCCACGGCGGCTTTGACCACGTGTTCGCGCTCAAACAGACGCTCGGGACCTTCGTCCCCCAGCACGTACAGAGCCGGATACACCTCGCCACGCATGGCGTCGGCAAGAACACCAAGCTTGCCGCGCACGCCAGCCTTCCACGCCGTCCAGGCGCAAGCGTCAAGTGTCGACACGCCCAGCAGCGGCACGTTGGCACCGCGCGCCAGACCCTTGGCGGTCGAGATGCCAATGCGAACGCCCGTAAACGAACCCGGGCCGCGTCCAACCACATAACAGCCGACATCGCCGCGATTCAGCCCGGCCTGCGCCAACACGTCATCGACGGTATTCACAAGTTCCACGTTGGCATGGCGACGACACAGATGGTCCCCGCTCACCAGCTTCGCCTCGCCCGTCTGCTCATCAATCCAGCTTGCCGCGCAGGCAAGCATGTCGGTCGAAGTATCGAGCGCCACTACCAGCGCGTTGTCGTTATGCAAGCTCATCTTGTACAGCCTTATCAATCAAATCGAAAAGCTCCGTCGCGCGCTCGCCGTGCGCCTCGAGCGCGATCGTTCGCACGTCGCTATCGTCCTCATCGCGCCTAAGCGTCACCGAGAGATACTCATCCGTCAGCTCGTCCTGAAACTGCTCGCCCCATTCCAACAGGCAAGCGCCCTCATAGCCGAGCACGTCAAAAATGCCCGTATCCTCGAGCTCGTAGGCATGCTCCAAGCGGTACAGATCAAAATGGAACAGCGGAATACGCCCCTGGTCGTGAACGGCCATGAGCGCGAACGTAGGACTCGTGACCATATGCCCGTCGCCCAAGCCGCGCGAAACGCCCTTGGTAAAGTGGGTCTTTCCCACGCCCAAGCCGCCGGTCAGTATCAGCACATCGCCATTTTCTAGACACGGTGCGACCAACTCGCCAAAATGCTCCGTATCGGCAGTACGAGCCGTTTTGTAGGTACCTAGCCCCAGGCGCTCCAGGGACATATACGCTCCTTATTATTCCGAGGCGCCCTCTGGCGCGGGGTGTCGCACCAGATAGTCGCCCAGCATCTTAAAGTCTTCCTCCAGCAACTCCTGCCACGCCGGATTGCGCAGCGCCGCCGCGGGATGAAACGTCGGCATCACCACAAAGTGCCCCATCTGATGGAACCTGCCGCGCAGCTTGGTAATGCCAATCTCGGTCTTGAGCACAAAGTGCGTTGCGGGATTACCGAGCGTCACGATGATATCGGGCCAAATGCTTCGAATCTGCTCGCGCAAAAACGGTGAGCAAGCAAGTACTTCCTCGGGACGCGGATTGCGGTTTCCCGGCGGGCGACATTTAAGCACATTGGCGATATAGACATCTTCACGCTTAAGGCCCGCCAGGGACAGAATGCCGTTGAGGTCTTCACCCGCCGCCCCCACAAAGGGCTCGCCCTGTAAATCCTCGTTACGGCCCGGCGCTTCACCAATAAACATCACGCGAGCGCGGGGGTTTCCCACCCCAAACACGATATTGTGGCGCGACTGGTAAAGCTGGCAAAGGTGGCAATCACCCAGGACGGCCTCGATCTCCTCGAGTGCAACTTCGCGCGGCGCCTGATGGCTATGGCCGGGGATGTGCATAACGCCCATAGCGGCCCCTACACGTAGACCTTGTCGAGACGCATGCCAAAGCCGCAGGCGACCTCGTAGTTAATCGTGCCGCGCAGGCGCGCCATCTCATCCATGGTAATCTCGGCATCGCCATCGCGACCGATAATTATCATCTCGTCGCCATGTTCGGCCTCGGGAATCTCGTGAGCCGGGTTGGACTGAATGGCAACCATAAACTGATCCATGCAGATATTTCCGACCTGACGCACGCGCTCACCGCGATACAGCACGTCCATACGATTGGAAAGCGTGCGCGAAAGGCCGTCGGCATATCCGATCGGCAGTGTGCAGATCTGAACGCGTGTGCGCGGTACGCGGTAGGTAAAACCGTAGCCTACGCCCTCGCCCATCGCAGGATGCGCCACGCGCGTCACGCGCGCATGAACGCTCATAACGGGATCAAGCTGCATCACGCGGCCGCTCAGCTCGCACGGCTGCATGCCATACAAGCCAACGCCAGCGCGAATCATATCAAAATGCATCGAGGGGTCGAGCATCGAGGACGGCGTGTTGGCACAGTGCACGATACCGCACTCAAAACCCGCATCCTTAATGGCCTGAACGGCCTCGGTAAAGCGCTGGCACTGCAGCTTGTAGTCCCAACCCGATGGTTCGTCGGCCGTGGCAAAGTGCGTAAATACGCCGTCGCACTGAATACCGCGATGGAAATTAATACCGCGGACAAAGTCGAGCACCTGCGTATAGTGAACGCCGATGCGGTTCATACCTGTCTCGATGGCAAGATGATACTTGCCCACCTTGCCCGCCGCGACGGCACATTCGCCATACGCAAGGGCAAAATCGGACGTATAGACCGAGGGCATGATATCGAACTCGAGCAATGAAGGAATAGCCTCGATGGGAGGCTCGCTTAGAATCAAGATGGGCTTGGTGATTCCGCCCTGGCGCAACTCAATACCCTCGCTGACCGTCGCCACGGCAAACATGTCGGCACCGGCCGAATACATGATCTTTGCGCACTCGACGGCTCCATGACCATAAGCATCGGCTTTAACCACGCAGCACAGGCGCTGACGCGGATCTAGCAAGTTCTTATAGGCCCTCGTATTGCGGCGGAGCGCCCCGCGGTCGATCTCGACCCAGGACCAACGCGTCAAATCGGCTTTATTCATGATTAGTCATCCGACCCTTCGTCCATGATTCCCAGATCATCGAGCGCATCCTTTGCCGCCAATTCCATGGCGGGACCGATCAAGTCGATAAGATCGGTCGCGATAACGCTCTTCTCGCCATACTCCGTCGCCGCAGCAAAGCCGGCATAGCTGTGGAGTGCGACGGCATACGAGTACAGCAGCTCCCAACGGTCCATCTCGTCACGCATGGTCGCAAGCGTTCCTGCAAGGATACCTGCGAGGACATCACCCGAGCCAGCGGTCGCCAACGACGCCGGGCCCGAAAGCGGCAGCAGCACGCGCTCGACGCCGCAAATGGCCGTCGTCGGGCCCTTAGCGATAACAACGAGATTATCGGAACCGGCAGCCCAGACAATCTTTTGAGCAGCGGCAATCGCAGTGCCAAGATCATTGACCTCGTCGCCGGCAACGAGACGCGAAAGCTCGCGATAATGCGGCGTCATAACGAGCGGCTGCTCGCGACGGTACATCTCGGGATTACTGTCGATGCCGTCGATTGCAATCTTGGCAAGGCAGTTGAGCGCATCTGCATCTAGGATAAGCGGCACATCGAGATCAAGCAGGCCCGAAACGACTTGCATCGATCCGGCAGACGTCGTCATGCCAGGCCCGCACACAACGCAGCTGTACTTCTTAGCAATCTCGCACACTGTCATACGCGCAGCGGCACCAAATGATCCACGGGAATCAGACGGAATGGCGAAAACGGGAATCGACGGGAGCGCCATACGAATAAGGTTGGCGCACGCATCGGGCGTCGCAACGGCCACATAACCGGCACCAGCACGAGCGGCAGACTTTGCGGCCATGATGGCGGCACCAGGATATTGTGCCGACCCGGCAACGATGAGCGCGGAGCCGCGCGAATACTTATCGATATTCGTGGGCAGCGGGGCAAAGTAGTCCACCAGATCACCGGGCTCAACGATCTCGGCTGCATGATCGACATCATCGATGACTTCGTCGAGGCGGTCGTACAGACCGCCACACACCAGGTCGCCAGCATACTCCGGACCGTCAGCGCTGTAGAGGCCGATCTTAGGGGCAATCATCGTCACGGTACGCTCGGCACGGATGCAGTCGTCATCCACAACGCCCGTCTCGGCATTCAGGCCCGAGGGAACATCGATAGAAACAACGTGATCGGCGCACTCGTTAACCGTAGGAATCCAAATAGAAAACGGCGCACGAAGGTTGCCGTGAAAACCGGTACCAAAAATAGCATCGACCACGACATCCGCTTTGTTAATGAGAACCTCTAGCTCGTCTCGCGAAGGCCCAACGCACACATGAACGTCGCGACCGGCGGTGCGACGGGCAACATGACGAGCAAGGGCAGCAGGAATCTCATCCGGCTCAACTGGAGAAACGATATCAACATCAACGCCCTTATGGGTCAGGATATCCGCAGCGACCCAACCGTCACCGCCATTGTTGCCAAAGCCGACCAGCACAAGAACGCGATCAGGGTTGAGCTTTAAAATTTCGTTGGCGGCAAATTCACCTGCCAACTCCATGAGCTCGGCCTTCGAGGTGCCCTCGCGCTCGATGATATCCTCGAGGCGAACGACTTCCTCGGTACTCAAAACCGGTTTCATCTATGCTCCTTGCGTATCTTGCGGATCATCGATCAAATGCTCCGACAAAGCAGATTGTTGCAGCTGTTCAAGCTCATCCAATACAGAACGAGCCTCTTTAAATGTCTGGGCAACGCGCTCCTTGGTGCTCATTTTTTCTTCCTTAGGCTTAGGTCGAGCATCCTCGGTGATCGCAATGGCATTAGCGACAGCCAAGTCACCCGTAAGGGTAATAGAAAGAGCAACCTCGACAACACCCAAATCCTGGGCGATTTCGAGAGCGCGACCAGAAAGCAGAGCCTTTGGCTTGCCGAGCCTATCGCGTGTTACGGAAACATCCTTACGTCCAACGCCCTGACTAAACCCCGTTCCAAGTGCCTTAAGTACCGCTTCGCGAGAGGCAAAGCGGCTGGCATAATGAGCGGCAGGGCGAGACGACGCATCGCAATACGCACGCTCTTCATCGGTAAACACGCGCCGGGCAAACGAGGGCGTCTTCTCAAGGATTGATTTCATTCGGGAAATCTCGACGATATCAACGCCGATACCAGCTTCAGCCATGTTCACCTCCATGCTACACAGACTACGATATTGTAGCCCGTTCAAAGAAGATGCGACAAACGAGGGTTATAAAACACAGCTACTATGTGAGAC
>NZ_JBNPLL010000021.1:0-37032 GCF_050313455.1 Collinsella sp. SGI.180 | reverse complement strand
CAAGCTCGCTTCGCGCATGGACTCCCGAATCCAGCGCACGCAAGCCGCCGTCGACGCCCACCATGTCGAAAAGCGCTACGAAAGCACCTTGTGGATGGAAGCGCAACCCAGCCCGCGCAAAACACTGATTCACGTCAGCTCAGATCGCATACCGTGCGGCCCGAGGCAATCTTTGCGGGTTCCCGAGATTTATCTGGGAAATACCGATCATCTGGGCATAAGCGGCCCCAACGGAGCGGGGAAAACAACACTGGTCAAGCATATCCTGGAGATATTGGAAGGCCGCAAGGCCACGGGATTGGACATTCGCACGCTGTATATCCCTCAGGAAGTCGACGATTCATCCTCAATTGAATTCCTCTCGGAAATCAAGGACCTGCCCCAAGCCGAACGTGGAGCCCTGCTTTCGATCGTTGCGCAACTCAATTCGGATCCCGAACGAATATTGTCCGGCGAGAACATCAGCCCGGGGGAGCTGCGGAAGCTCATGCTCGCCCGCGGTATACTAGATGCCCCCGAAATCATCGTCATGGACGAACCCACGAATCACCTGGACCTGCACTCGGTGGAGGCACTCGAGCGAGCGCTTTCCGCCTTTCCCGGCGCGCTTGTTTTGGTGAGCCATGACGAGCAGTTCCTCTCGGCCTCATGCCCCCTCCGCTTGGATTTGGCCCCAGAAGAGGAGCACACTATTGGTCAGCCCCTCCTCTAGCGCTCAGGCATGTCTTCTGCAAGCCGCCTTCTTCTGATATCCCCTCCCCCGTTTTGCAAGCAACTCAGCGCAAATGGCCCATCCCCCTCAGCCTGAAGGCTCAGCGACACCAACGATACCGACGATTCAATATCTGGATGTCCATATTTGCCCCATCTGGGTGATTATTAAATTGTGTTTGTTCCGTGATTGAATACTTTGTCATCATTACGCCCCACTTCTTCTCATCAGAGGACGTCGAGAACGACAGGTCCTTGCGAAATAATCCCAGCTCAGAAGCTTATGGCATGATGTGCTCACCGAGTGCTCGATGACGGTTGACGAATCGTCGGTAATATCCAATTTTTGGAAAGAGGTGTGTATGACCCGACCGAAGATCATGCGCGGACCGTTTGAATGCGGCTCCATCTCAACAACCAGTACGGCAATGTCGTCTATAAAGGAGTCTTCGGCGAGCATGCCGACTTGTTCTGAACGAGCTGTTCGACATGCCCTGAAGGCCGAAGAGATGTTCTCTCGCGTCATGTATCGCCAGATTCTTTGTGCCCACACGAAGCTCCATGGGGCAATGTTTGGGGACGATGATCTTCATGCCGCAACAAGAAATGTCGAGGAGATCTTGCGCAACGTCCTGCGCCTCTATCTCGATGTCCACGGCGAGCCGCAACGCGGAGTCAGCAAATAATTGGATTGAGAGGAGTTCGAGTATGAGGAAATTGAATCAGTTTATGAAGTTCGATTGGGAAGCTTTTGCGAAAGGCAAGCGTTTCCTTTGTGTCGGAGGTGGTAAATGGGTTGATTAAAACACCAAAGAGCATCGCGGCACCAAGATCGACGTGGTGATCACAACCGATAACACGCAGTATCACCAAAACGAAGGCGAGGTGGTCAGCAATCGTTTCGAGAAGCTTTCCATCAAGGTTTCGAACGATATCGAGATTCCCGTCAATCAGCACGTCATTCCCACCGGCGTGGTCGCAAAGGTTTACGGTGATTATCGCAACCAGTTGTCCATCACGGCGGACGGCATTACCGTCATCCCCGCGAAGGGCTAGGTGATTGTGGTGCGTTACTCCAGTGGCGCACCGGCGATCGTGTATTCGACCCCCAGCGCAAAGCTTTGTGTGCTGGGGGTCGCTTTATTTGCGGTCGCCGCGTGCGTTTATTGCATCGGGCTATTCGTGAACACCATTCTTGCGCCCATCGCCATAGAGCCCAGTACGGTGATGGCGTTTGGCGGCAACCTTACCTCCGCAGCGGCCACTCTTAGCCTCGCTGGGACCATGTTGTTTGCGGGAGGGATCACACATTACGTCATGCTATCTGAATCAACACGGTTGCATGCACGCATTAGGAAGGGGCTCTTTGATCCACGTTACGGGAATCCTCTACACCTGCGAGAAGGCGAGCTTCTTCCCGACATCTCTTGCAAAGAGACGGCTCCTGGACAGTTCGAGCTCGCCATCTCAACCTCATCCTCAACGGCAGAAGAAATATCGAAGATGGGACCTAGCATTAGCTCCCGACTTCGCGGAAGGTTCTCCCGCTACGCCGTCGTACTTGCCGAAGCAGACGTCGCATGCAATCAAGTGACCTTCTTCCTTGAAGATGTGACGTTGCATCGAGAGATCAAGGCATCGCGTGTCGAGGATTTGTGCCCGGCGAACGCCTACGAATTCCGCGTTCAAAACGGCACGAGCATCGACCTCCGCACCTCCGGTTCCATGCTCATCGCTGGAAAGACCACGGGCGTGATCGCCCTCTTGCTCCAAGCCCTGTTGGCTGGTCCTGACGGACACGGATCGCAAGTCCTCATCATAGACCCCAAGCAGGCCGAGCCCTCCCGACTTCCTCGCGTGGTTTCACTGAATGCTGACGGGGACGCTCGCGCAATCCTGTCTGCGTTATCACGGTTCGCCGACAGCATCAAAGAGCGACAGAGCTTCCTCAACGACAGGTCGACAGAGACGGGAGACGCCGTGCACTGGTGGGATGCGGGGCTTCACGTTTCGCTTCTCTTCATGGATGAGTACGTGGCACTCCGCACGCTGTTTCCCAAGCGCGCGAGCAAGGAGGACCCCGATTACTGCCTCGCGACGTTTGATGGGCTGGTGAAGCGCATCGTAACGATGGGGGGCGAGCGCGGGCTGCTACGCCATCATCTCGATCGCCGAGGCGTCTGTTGAGGAGGGGGGCTTGCCGTCGATGCTGCGCTCGGCGTGCAGCACCCGCGTCCTCTTCAAGCCGACGCTTCCCGAGGCGCGGCTCATATGGGGCGCGGAACGCCTGCTCGACCTCGGTGCACCTCGCACCTTCTCCCCGGGCGACGCTTGGTTCAGCAGTACGGACGGGGCGCACGACCGCATCGGCTTTGTGCATTTTCCGATCATGGACTTCCCCGTGTACCGTGAGCTTGGGCGGCTCCTTGACCTGTACTTCAGAGAATAACCACCGCGGGGTCCGCTTCGCGCAGCAAAAGCGGACCCCGTCGATTGTTCCATTACTTGAAATTCTGCTCATTTATGCGCCTTGGGGAGCTTGTTATCCCAAGGCGCACCCTCGGGCGCGTTCCAAAATCGTCCCGAAATAGCTCATTTACGAGAAAGGACTCGGAACCATGACCAATTCTCTGCCCATGAAGACCCGCGCGATGATGTACGAGCAGCAGCTCGATCACCTGCCCCGTCTTGTGGACGAAATGTACCGAAGAATCGAAACACTCGCCCCGAAGCGCTATGCGGGCATCGTGCACGACAGCGACACGACGGACGCGGGACGTCCGGCAGCCGCGCATCTTCACGTGATGATGGAGTTCCAGAATCCGCGCTCGCTCAATAGCATCGCGAAGCTCCTTGGAGATAAACCTGAGCGCATCGAGGCTTGGAAGGCAGGTGTGGAAAACGGTTTTTCCTACCTGTGCCACAGAACGGATGGCGCACGATCCAAGCATCAGTACGACCCCAAAATCGTGCGCTCCAATTTCGATTACCCAGCGCTACTTGCTTCTATTGAGTCGCGCGTTGCTCGAACGAGGTCCCATAGCAGCATCAAAGTCCTTCTCGATGACCTTCTCGAAGGTCGTATCGACAAGGAGTCCTTGATCTCTCAGCTCTCCGGATCCGAATATGCCCGGACATAGCGTCAGATCGAAGACGTTTATGCACGCCGCCTTCAGGTTCAGGCCCGGGAATGGCGGGGGTTGATGCTCAAGGGCGAAAGAAGGGTGGAATCAGTTTGGATCTTCGGGCCTGCTGGAACGGGGAAGTCCACCCTCGCAAAGCTCTATGCGAAGCGGAAGGGCGAACCGTTCTTCGTCTCTGGATCTACGAGAGACATCTTTCAGGGGTATGAGGGCAAGCACACGGTGATTCTTGACGAACTTCGTCCCTCATCCATCCCCTACGCCGACCTGCTTCGCATCACGGATCCCTATGCGATGGAGCATGAGGTGATGGCACCGTCCCGATATTCCGACAAAGCGATAGCCGCCGATCTCGTAATCGTCACGACGCCCTACAGCCCCTTGGAATTCTATGGAGAACAGATGCGCCGATCCGCGACTTATCGTCCGCAAAACGATGTCGACGGATTTGGTCAACTTGAGAGGCGCCTCTCCGTCGTTGCGGAGATGCAGACGAGGGAGATCTGTCTCTCTGAGTTTAGGCACGATCTCGACGGATACTGGCCGGTCGAAGGTTCCTCTCGTACAAACCCATATTCGAGTTATGCGCGAGGACTCGCCCCCTCGTCCTGCGCCAACGCTCTTTATAAAGAGCTTCTCGACACCGTTTCGCACTTGACAGCTTAACCAATCGGGCCCCGTGCGATAATCTTGAAATATCGCATCGGGGCTCTTTTCTGAACAGGAAGGAGCCTGCTAGTGACTGTGAGAAAAGACAGCAAAGGGCGAATCCTCAGACGCGGGGAAAGCCAGAGAAAAAACGGCCGTTACTGCTTCATGTATGTGGATGCAAGAGGTAAAACGCGGAGCGTCTACTCGTGGACCTTGACAACTCATGATCTAACTCCGAAGGGGAAGAAAGCCAGTCCGTGCTTGCGCGCGTTGGAGCATGAGATCCAGCGCGATCTGCTTGATAAGGTCGCGCCGAACAATATGACAGTCTACGAACTCGCATCTCGTTACACTGAAACAAAGACTGCCGTGAAACAATCCACTCGAGCCGCCTACAAGACAATCCTCAATTTTCTTGCTACAGATGAATTCGGCTCGCGACGAATATGCGGTGTCACCTCCCTTGATGCCAAGGAATGGCTCATCAACCTGCAAAAAATCCACGGCAAGCGCTATAGCACAATCCATAGCATCCGTGGTGTTCTGAGACCGGCGTTTCAACTGGCAGAGGAGAACAGCCTGATTCGCCGAAATCCCTTCTATTTCGAGCTCGCAACGATACTGACAAACGACATGGTTACACGCAAGGCCTTGGCCACTAACCAAGAACGCAGATTTCTTGCTTTCGTGGAGGGCGATGAACACTTTCACCGCTATCGTGACGCCATCTACATCCTTCTAAATACGGGCCTGCGCATTTCTGAATTCTGCGGTCTTACCGTCGAAGACCTTGATTTCAAAAACGGAAGCATTCGGGTAAACAAGCAACTTCAGCGGACCAGCAACATGCGATACTACATCGAACGTCCCAAGACGGAGAGCGGGATCCGCTATGTTCCCATGACTCAAGCCGTGACAGAGTGTTTCAGGAGTATCCTTGCGCAACGTCTAAAGCCTTCGAGTGAGCCGGTCGTTGACGGTGTTAGCGGTTTTCTGTTTCTTGATAAAAACGAGATGCCGCGTGTTGCCCTGCACTGGGAGAAGTACTTCCACCACGCGATAGAGAAACATAATCGCATCTACAAGGATGAGCTTCCCAAAATCACACCACATGTCTGCCGACATACCTTCTGCTCGAAGATGGCACGCAGGGGAATGAACCCTGCGAAGCTAAAATGCATCATGGGCCACTCCGACATCAACGTGACTTTTAACACATACACCCATCTTGATTTCGACGACGTCAGAGAGGATATGCTGAAAATTGGATGCAAAGGACGGTCAACATTGTGACAACAAGTCGTAAACCCTCGTTCTTTACGACAATTCTTACGACGCTGGAAAGAAGAATAATCCGCTCATTTATGAATCAATTTGATATTCTGTCCTTGACGAGGGATCAAAAAGCAGTGCGATTATCTGCGAAAACTCTGATATTCGAGAGGTTTTAGCCAATGCGCAAAATCCTATTTGTCTGTCATGGGAACATCTGTCGCTCGACGATGGCTGAGTCGGTGTTTGCCGAGCTGGTGCGCCGTGCTGGGCGCGAGGCGGAGTTCGTCATTGATTCTGCCGCGACCTCGACCGAGGAGATTGGCAACCCTCCGCATCATGGCACCGTCGCCAAGCTGCGCGAGGTCGGGATTCCCGTCGTTGCGCACCGCGCGCGCCAGGTTCGTCGCGCGGAGTATGGTGACTGGGACCACATCGTCTATATGGATGCCGAGAACGCGCGCGGCCTGCGTCGCATCTTCGGCGACGATGCCGACGGCAAGATTTCGCGGCTGCTGGATTGGACCGATCGCCCCGGCGACGTCGCCGATCCCTGGTACACCGGCAACTTCGATGCCACCTACCGCGATGTGCTCGCCGGCTGCACGGCCATGCTCGAGCAACTGTAGGCGCCCGGGCGGCGCGGATGCGTGAGCCACGCCATCGGCATAAAATGAGCGTAGATAATCTCCCGCATACAAATTGAGCGTGGATAATCTCCCACTTTGAACGCAAAACGGCGCTCTAAACGGGAGATTATCCACGCTCATTATCTTGGTGGGAGAAAATCCACGCTCAACTACTCGTCGACGATCTCGGCAAGCCAGACGTTCAGCGTATCGACCTCGGGGCAGCAGAACTTTGCCGTGCCGGGCTCGTTGCCGGGCACAGTTCCGCCATAGCGCAGAATGTCGATATAGGGAAAGCCAACGTGACAGGCCATGGCGCACATCTTGCCGCGATCGCGGTCGAAGTCGAAGACGTCGCCCGGCTTGTGACCATGGTGGCAGCGGCACGTCCCCAACTGGTCCACGCAGCTCACGCGGATACGCGGACGCTTGCCACGCGGCGCGCCGAGTGGCTTGTTCTCGCCCGCAGGCCTGATGCCGCCCTCGCCAGCATTACTCATGGTCAATCACATCCAGGCAGGCCTCGATGGGAAGACCGGCCGACTTGTCCTCTTGGTCGGCATTGCGCTCGATAAGCTCGGCCACCACACGCATGGCATCGGACGTCGCGCGCTGCAGACTCCAACCTGCCATAACGCGGCCGACGAGCACTGCCGAGAACGTATCGCCCGTGCCCGGGAAATAGACCGGAATGAGCTCAAAGGGAATCGTAAAGTACTCCCCCGCTACATGGTCGTAACCGGTAACCGCGTTCGTGCCATTGACCACGGTGCTCGTAATGACCACCGACTTGGCACCCAGCTCGCGCACGGCGTCCACAAGGGCGCGGGCCTCATCGGGCGTAATTTGCTCGACGATAGGCGTGTCGGTGAGCAAACAGGCCTCGGTGTAGTTGGGAACCGCGTAGTCTGCGCACTCCAGCAGGTGCCGCATAAGGCCAATCGTGGACTCGGGCACGCCCGCATAGAGCTTGCCGTTGTCGCCCATGATGGGGTCGACGAACACCTTGGTGCCCTTTTGCGCACGGCGGTGGCAAAAGTCCGAGATGATGCGCGTCTCTTCCTCGGTCACGATAAAGCCGGTCGAGATGGCGTCGAACTCAAAGCCGAGTTCTTCCCAGATGGCAAGACTCTGACGCACGTACTCCGTGGTGTCGTGGATGTAAAACTTGGGATAGTTGAGCGTATCGGACACAAGTGCCGTCGGCAGATTGTGGATACGGTAACCCATGTGCGACAGCACCGGCAGCATGGCGGAAAGCGCGACCTTGCCGTAGCCGCACATATCGTTGATCAGCAACAGCTGAGTGTTCTTCATGAGTGTCCCCCTTGGATCGGGCGCGGCGCAACGGCGCCACAGTGCAACTAAGTGTAGCGCAGGGGACGTTGCGAGCGGAGTCGAGCAGTGCGAAGGGCAAATTGTTGCGGAAAGGTTTCGGAAACGAGGGGCTAGCTTGCTTCATTGCGGCTCATTTGCCGCCACTTATTCAGTGCCATTTCAAAACTATGCCGGATTACGGGGCTGAACCTGAATGAGCCAACCACACCCCTTATTTTCAAATCATAGCGAACCTTCTACCTGCGGTTTTCTTTTTACCAATTTCGGCATGGTCGGCAATCCGTCATTCAGCCCCGTAATCCGGCATAGTTTTTAAGTTAGTCGTTGGGGACGTTCTTAAACGACTAGTCAAACAAGAACGTCCCCAACGACTATCCCAACAAGGGCAACGCCGATGTTTTGGCGAAGTCAGCGAAAACCCGCCAGAGTGAGCAAGGTGCCTTGAAACGAGGCGGCATTGACCTTCTGGTCATGCCGCCGAAGTTGAAAGGCAGATTGCCGCTCTGGCGGGTTTGCAGCGTCGAGCCGTTACGCGGTTTGGTAAAACCGCGTAACCACTAGTTTGGTACCTTGACTTTGATTTCTCACGCTCCTAAATTGGTTAGGCACAAAACAATTCCACTACCTAACTAAAGAAAGGAGCAGCACTAATTTATGTGCGATGAACCTCTTAGCCTTTGTTCGCACGAGCCCGGCGGCGACCCGTCACAGCCGGCGGATGTATCCGAAGCGGCTAGCTCGGAAGACAAGCTTGCCAAGCGCATCCTCAATAACCTGGGCTTTTGCGGCCATTACATGCATTTTCATGGCGGAGGCGTGTCCGGCAAGGCGCCCATCATCTGCCTACTGGCCAAGCAGCCCGGCGGCGAGATGTCGCAGCAGGAACTCGGCATGCACTTCGGCCTCAAGCCGGGGTCGCTTTCCGAGATCCTGTCCAAGCTCGAGCTCAACGGCCTCATTGAGCGCAGCCGTAACCCCAAGGATCGACGGCAACTCACCATTCGCCTGACCGAAACCGGCCGGGAAAACGCCCGCATCGACCAGGCGGCCCGCATCCGCTTTAGAGAACGGGCCTTTAGCGCGCTCACCCACGACGAGCGCGAGCAGCTCGCCGAAATGCTCGATAAAATCCGCAAAACCTGGGAGGAACTGGATGATTAAAACCCTTATGGGCAGCATCCGCGATTACATGAAGGTCACGATCGCCACGCCGCTGCTGGTGCTTGGCGAGGTAATCTGCCAGATGATGATCCCGTTTATCACCGCCGACATGATCGACGCCATCAAGGACGGCACCGCCGTTACCGAGATGCTGCCCACCGCCGGCCTTCTCGTACTCATCGCGCTGACGTCACTCGCCTTTGGCGCCGCCGCGGGCATCACCTGCAGCCATGCCAGCTGCGGCTTTGCCAAGAACCTGCGTCGCGACCTGTTCTACAAGATCCAGACGTTCAGCTTCGCCAACATCGATGAGTTCTCGACCTCCTCGCTCGTCACGCGCCTCACCACCGACATCAACAACGTGCAGCAGGCCTTTATGATGCTCATCCGCATCGCCGTGCGCTCGCCGCTGGTGCTGGTCTTTGCCTTTACCATGGCATACGCCATGGGCGGCAGCGTCGCCATGGTCTACCTGGTCATCATTCCGCTGCTGGGCTTTGGCCTGTTCTTTATCATCTATAAGGTGCGCCCGATCTTTACCCGCGTGTTCCGCAAGTACGACGCGCTCAACGAATCGGTCGAGGAAAACGTCACCGGCATGCGCGTGGTCAAGAGCTACGTGCGCGAAGACTTTGAGAAGGAGAAGTTCGCCACCGCCGCGCGCGACGTCCAGATGGACTTCACCCGCGCCGAGAAGTTGCTCGCCTTCAACAACCCCATGATGAACATCTGCGTCAACGGCGCGTTCGTCGTCATCATCTACCTGGGCTCCAAGCTCATCATCACGAGCCAGGGCACCCTGTTCGATGTGGGCCAGCTCTCCTCCATCTTTACCTACGGCTTCCAGATTCTGATGAGCCTAATGCAGCTGTCGATGATCTTTGTCATGGTGACCATGGCAGATGAGTCGGCGCACCGCATTACCGAGGTGCTGGCCGCCGAGCCCACGATCGCTAACCCGACCGAGCCCGTGCACGAGGTTGCCGACGGCTCCATCGACTTCGATCACGTGAGCTTTAAGTATTCCGAGCATGCCCGACGCCAGGCGCTCGACGATATCGACCTGCATATTAAGAGCGGCGAGACCATCGGCATTATCGGTGGCACCGGCTCGGCCAAGTCGACGCTCGTGAACCTGATCGCCCGTCTGTACGATGTCACGGAGGGCACCGTGCGCGTCGGCGGCGTGGACGTGCGCGACTACGACCTGGACGCGCTGCGCCACCAGGTAGCCATGGTCCTGCAGAAAAACGTGCTGTTTAGCGGCACCATCGCCGAGAACCTGCGCTGGGGCGACCCGAACGCCACCGACGAGGAAGTCCGCGAGGCCGCACATCTGGCCTGCGCCGACGAGTTTGTCGACGGCTTCCCCAAGGGCTACGACACCTGGATCGAGCAGGGCGGCTCCAACGTTTCCGGCGGCCAGAAGCAGCGCCTGTGCATCGCGCGTGCCCTGCTGCGTCGCCCCAAGATCTTGATCCTGGACGACTCCACGAGCGCCGTCGACACCAAGACCGATGCCAAGATCCGCGCAGGGCTGGCAAGCTATCTGCCCAACACGACCAAGCTCATCATCGCCCAGCGCATCAGCTCCGTGCAGGACGCAGACCGCATCATCGTCATGGAGGGCGGCCGTATCGCTCAGATCGGCAACCATGACGAGCTGCTCAAGACGAGCGAGATCTACCGCGAGACCTTTACCTCGCAAAACAAGATGTCTGCCGAGGGCGAAGGGGCCGTCGAGGCCGACACCGAGGCATCCGCAACGCAAGCCCAGAACCAGGAAGGAGGCGAGGCACATGAGTAAGGCAACCACCGCCGAGCGCGCGCTCAACCGCAAGAGCGGCACCATGTCGCGCCTCATCAAGACGCTCTTTGGCTTCTACCCCGTGCTTTTGCCCCTCGTCGTCGCCGGCGTGGTGCTCTGCGCCGTCATCAACTCCATCGGCGCGACGTTTCTCCAGAGCGCGCTGCAGGTCATTAGCGAATCGTGGCAGTCGGGCGACTGGACGGCCGCGCAGCCCAAGATTCTGAAGCTCGTGACCACCCTCGGCTGCATCTACGCCGTGGGCGTCGCCTCCTCGCTCTTCTGGAACCGCGCCATGGCCGTCATCACGCAGGGCTCGCTCGAGAAGCTGCGCGAAAAGATGTTCAACCGCATGCAGGACCTGCCGATTCGCTACTTCGACACGCACCAGCGCGGCGACATCATGAGCCACTACACCAACGACATCGACACGCTGCGTCAGATGATCAGCCAATCGCTGCCCAACCTGCTCATGACGATCATCGTCATCGTCACCGTGTTCTTCATCATGCTGTATTACAGCGTGTGGATGTGCCTGGTCATCATTGCCGGCGTCGCCTTTATGACCTTTATGACCAAGCTGCTCGGCTCCAACTCCGCGCGCTTCTTTATCGCGCAGCAGACCGAGCTCGGCGTGGTCGAGGGCCATATCGAGGAAGTCATGAACGGCCAGAAAGTCGTCAAGGCGTTCTGTCACGAGTCCGCTGCCGAGGCCGATTTTGACGAGCGCAACGAGAAGCTCTTCGAGGTCTCGCAGAAGGCCAACATGTACGCCAACATCCTCATGCCGATCCTCGGGAACCTGGGCGACTTGCTCTACGTGCTGGTCGCGCTGGCGGGCGGCATTTTCCTGGCGCTGGGCGTGCCCAACCTGAGCATCTCGGGCATGACGCTGTCCATCGCCGTCGTGGTGCCGTTCCTCAACATGACCAAGCAGTTCTGCGGACAGATCGGTCAGATCTCGCAGCAGATCAACGCCGTGGTCATGGGTCTCGCCGGCGCCGACCGCATCTTTGAGCTCATCGACGAGAAGCCCGAGGCCGACGAAGGCTACGTGACGCTCGTCAACGCGCAGGTGAACCCCGATACCTGGCAGCTCGAGGAGGCCGACCACCACACCGGCATGTGGGCATGGAAACACCCGCACCGTGCAACCGGCAAGATCGAGTACGTACCGCTGCGCGGCGACCTGGTCATGGACAACGTCGACTTTGGCTACACGCCCGACCACGAGGTGCTGCACGGCGTGTCCGTGTTTGCCAAGCCGGGCCAGAAGGTCGCGTTTGTCGGTGCCACCGGCGCGGGCAAGACGACCATCACCAACCTCATCAACCGCTTCTACGACATTGCCGACGGCAAGATCCGCTACGACGGCATCAACGTCAACAAGATCCGCAAGGCAGATCTGCGCCGCTCGCTGGGCGTGGTGCTGCAGGACGTGAACCTGTTCACCGGCACTGTGATGGACAACATCCGCTACGGCAACCTGGACGCCACCGACGAGGAGTGCATCGCGGCGGCCAAGCTCGCGGGCGCCGACGACTTTATCACCCGCCTGCCCGACGGCTACGACACCATGCTCACCGGCAACGGCGCCCAGCTGTCGCAGGGCCAGCGCCAGCTGATTTCGATCGCACGCGCCGCCGTCGCCGATCCGCCGGCAATGATTCTGGACGAGGCCACGTCGAGCATCGACACCCGCACCGAGGCCATCGTGCAAGCGGGCATGGATAAGCTCATGGAGGGCCGCACGACGTTTGTCATCGCGCACCGCCTGTCCACCGTGCGCAACGCCGACGCAATCATCTGCCTGGATCACGGCCGCATCATCGAGCGTGGCAACCACGACGAGCTGATCGCCAAGCGCGGATATTACTACCAGCTCTATACCGGAGCGTTTGAGCTGGAGTAGGTAGGTTTGTTTCACGGAGGACCCCCAGGCGGGCCGGGGCGTAACCTCCGTGCTCAAACATTCTCGCTTCGCTGCGAAACTGCGCGCGGAGCAAACACCCCCGTCTCCCTCGGGGAGCGCCTGCGCACACGGTCTTTTCTCGCAGCCTGAAAAGAAGTGGTGAGGCCCTGGCCGTTTGGCCAGGGCCTCGTTTTGTAAGGATGATTTGGGAGGTGGTGGAGGAACAGTCTTTTTGGGACGGGGCTAAATTAGCTGGTTCTCCATCCCAATATCGATGAATCAACAAATCGCAACTGAGCCCTAATCCAAAAACAGCTAATTTAGCCCCGTCCCAAAAAGACTGGTCAAGCTAACGGAACACCGTAGCTAAAAAAGCCCCGTCCCAAAAAGACTGCTTTGGCAGAACGTCGGGTGGTATCCTTGGTAGCCCTGTGCTGCAAACGCAGCTTAAACGCAAGGAGTCCCATGGATCTTATCGCCCAGCTTGCCCACGAGCTCAACCTTAAGGCCGCCAACATCGAGGCAGCCGTCAAGCTCATCGACGAGGGCAACACCATCCCCTTTATTTCGCGCTACCGCAAGGAAGCCACGGGCGGCATGGACGACGTCGCCCTGCGCGCACTCGACGAGCGCCTGTCCTACCTGCGCAATCTTGAGCAGCGCAAAGAGGACGTCATCCTGCTCATCGACGCCCAGGGCAAACTCACGCCCGAACTCGAGCAGCAGATTCGCGAGGCCACGCAGCTCCAGCGTGTCGAGGACCTCTACAAACCCTACCGCAAAAAGCGCATGACTCGCGCGCAGAAGGCCCGCGAGGCAGGCCTTGAGCCGCTCGCCAACATGATCATCATGCAGGCCTCGGCCAAGGGCAGCGCACTCGACGCCGCCGCGGCATACGTCAACGAGGAGGCCGGCTTCGACACGCCCGAAAAGGCGCTTGCCGGCGCGGCGGACATCGTGGCCGAGACGGTGGCCGAGGACCCCGAGAACGTCGCCGACCTGCGCGCCTTTACGCAGGACACCGCCGACATCGTCGTCGAGGCCACCGACCCCACCGAGAAGACTCCCTACGAGCCGTACTACAGCTATGACGAGCCGCTGCGCCGTATACCCAACCACCGCGTGCTGGCTATCGACCGCGGTGAGCGCGAGGGCAAGCTCCGCGTGCGCGTGAACGTCGACAGCGCCGCCGCCACGGCACGCCTCGGCAGCCGTTGGCCCCGTCGTCAGGGCGTGTTTGCGCCCGTCTTTGATGCCGCCATCGCCGACGGTTACAAGCGCCTCATGGCCCCCTCGCTGGAGCGCGAGGCCCGCGCCAAGCTCACCGTCCGCGCGCAGACCGAGGCCATCAACGTCTTTGCCAAGAATCTCGAGGGCCTGCTCTCGGCACGCCCCGTGCGCGGCGCCCGTGTGCTCGCACTCGATCCGGGCTACCGCACCGGTTGCAAGGTCGCCGTCATGGACGAGACCGGCAAGCTACTCGACCACGGCGTGGTCTACCCCACCAAGCCGCGCCACGACGTCGCCGGCACCAAGCGCGAGCTCGCCCGCCTCGTCAAGAAGGACGGCGTCAACACCATCGTCATCGGCAACGGCACCGCCAGCCGCGAGACCGAGGAAGTCGTCTCGGAGTTTATCGCCGAACAGGCGCCTGGACTGCGATACACCATCGTCAACGAGGCCGGCGCATCGGTGTACTCCGCCTCCGAGCTCGCAAGCCAGGAATATCCCGACCTGGACGTCACCGTGCGCGGCGCCATGAGCCTGGGCCGTCGCCTGCAAGACCCGCTGGCAGAGCTCGTCAAGATTCCACCCCAGTCCATCGGCGTTGGCCAGTACCAGCACGACCTTGACCAGGCCGAGCTTTCGCGCACCCTGGGCCACGTGGTGGAGGACGTCGTCAACCGCGTGGGCGTCGACGTAAACACCGCAAGTGCGAGCCTGCTGGGATACGTATCGGGCATCACGCCGAGCGTAGCCAAAAACATCGTGGCCTACCGCGAGGAGAACGGCGCCTTTACCGATCGCCGCCAGCTTAAGAAGGTCCCCAAGCTGGGGCCCAAGGCATATCTCAACGCCGCGGGCTTCCTGCGCATCAGCGGCGGTAAGAACCCGCTCGATGCGACGAGCGTCCACCCCGAAAGCTACGAGGTGGCCACGGCCGTCCTGGAGCGTGCGGGTGTGGCGGCAAGCGAGCTCAGCCGCGGCGGCGTGCCCGACATCGAGCGACGCATCGGCAGCATCTCGGCACTGGCAAGCGACCTGGACTGCGGCATCCTCACGCTCATCGACATCGTCAACGAGCTCAAGAAGCCTGGCCGAGACCCGCGCGACGACGCGCCCGAGGTGGTCTTTAGCCGCTCAGCACTTTCCATCGACGACCTGGAACCCGGCATGGAGCTCAAGGGCACGGTGCGCAACGTCGTGGACTTTGGCGCCTTCGTCGACGTGGGTGTGCACCAGGACGGCCTCGTGCATATCTCCAAGCTGGCCAACCGCTTTGTCAAGCACCCCAGCGACGTGGTGCGCGTCGGCGACACGGTCAAGGTGTGGGTCGAAAAGGTCGATCGCGACCGCAAGAAAATCTCCCTCACCATGATGCAGGGCAAATAGCCGCCAAAGCGGACGTCCCCCTCTTCGCGGCGTGCAAAATTGCGAGTATTCAGCATCTCCCGATAGCCCCGCAGCGCTTCAGAGGGCCATAAAAGCAAAAACGGCCCCCGTTTTGGCGTTTTAGGGCCAAAACGGGGGCCGTTCCGCGCTTCAACCAGATGGTAAAAGTCTTTACCATGCTGAAAACTCGCGATTTTGCACGTCGCTGCAGGGGGTACCCTTGCTTAGGGCAGAATATGGAAACCCAAAGCGGCGATATCCTTGGCAAAACCGCGTACGGTATCGAGCGAGACCTCGTACGGGTCACGGCCGATGTTCTTGCGCTTGGCCAGGATGCTATTTGGCACCGTGATGATCTGGCAACCGCAGGCCTCGGCCTGGTAAATGTTGATGAGCTCGCGCGTGGACGCCCACAGGACCTCGCAGTTGGGCTTTGCGGCGGCCTTCTTGACTGACTCCGTCATAAACGGAATGGGATCGACGCCGGTGTCGGCGATGCGACCGGCAAAGAGCGAAATGATAGACGGCGTCTCGGCGTCAACGGCCTCGACCATCTCATCGACCTGCTTAGGCGTAAAGATGGTGGTAACGTTGACCTTGATGCCGTCGGCCGAAAGCTTGCGGACCAGCTCGGCGGTGGACTCGCCCTTGGTGGTCACGCACGGAATCTTGACGTAGACGTTCTCGGCCCAGGTAGCAATCTCGCGCGCCTCGACCTCCATGGTCTCGACGTCGTCGGCAAAGACCTCAAACGAGACGGACACATCGGTGATGTGGGCCAGAACCTCCTTGGCAAACGCGCGGTAATCCGTCACGCCACCCTTCTTCATAAGGGACGGGTTGGTCGTGAAACCCTGAACGTTGCCGTTCTCGTACATGTCGAGCATGCCCTCGAGGTTTGCACCGTCAGCGAACACCTTGATTGCCATCTGCCTGATTCCTTTCGTTTGCATACGGCCGATAAACTGCTAAACACTTTACCTACGTTTATCAAGGCGTAAGCTGCGGTTTTTTATCTTCTCGGCGAACGGTATAAACACCTCAGTGTTTGGATTGATAAATCGATTGAGCATGCAAAAGCAAAGAGTCGCAGTTTGAGCAAACGTCAGAACGCGGGATTCATTAGATAAGGCCGAAATGCTGCATCGCTGTGACGGTGCCGTCGTGTGCGACATCGTCGGTCACGTAGTCGGCGACCGCCTTGACCTCGGGCATGGCGTTGCCCATGGCGACAGCCGTCTCGACCGAAGCGAGCATGCCCAGGTCGTTGCCCGAATCGCCAAAGCCAAAGGTGCGCGCATTTCCTTCGCGGCCCAGATACGCCAGCGCTCGCGCCACGCCCACGCCTTTGTCAATACCCTTGGGGCTCAGCTCGCGATTCTGGCCACCGGTGTTGCACAGCTCAAACTCGCAATCGATAAAGCCGTCATCATTGGCTACGCGAGCCAAACTGTGCACACTGAGGCATACCTTGCCCACGCGCAGACTGCCGTCGACGCGCATTTCCTCGGTGCTGTGCACCACAGAAGTGCCGATCAGAGACGACTGCTCAACGCCCACAGGCTCCAGGGCAAAAGTAGCCACGTTGGTCTCGAAAAAGGCCTCAATCCCTGCCGCGGCCATACGGCGCGCAAGCTCCTCGATAACGTCCTCGTCAAAGCAGTCCTCGTGTACCACGCGTCCCTCGACCTCGAGCGTGGCGCCTGCCATGGCCACGACGCCCGCGGGGTCGAGCGCACGCAGGCTATCGGCGATAAGCCACAGGGGGCGACCCGTGCAGATAAATGCCTTGTGCCCTGCATCGCGCAGTGCACGGAACGCCTCAACCACCGTCTGCGAGGGGCGAACCGCCGAAAAGTCCTTATCGGTCATATCGTCGGGATCGAACGACGTCAGCGTGCCGTCCACGTCAAAAAAGAGCACGGCGGAATCGGGGCACGCATCAATCATATGGGTTCCTTTCGGGGATGAGGGCAAACGAAGCATCCATCATATAATGGAGCGACGCAACCAGAGAGGTCACCCATGGAATTTTACGCAAGCTGCCCCGAGGGCTTTGAGTCCGCACTCGCCGATGAGCTTAAACGCCTCGGGCTTTCGCATGTCCGCCGGCTGAAGGGCCGCGCTACGTTTGAGGGCGAGCTCGAAGAAGGCTACCGCGCCTGTCTGTGGTCGCGCCTGGCGAGCCGCGTGTTCGTGGTTCTTGGGCGCTTTGAGGCGCAGGATGCCGATGAACTGTACGATAGCGTTTACGACATCGCCTGGGAGAACATCATCCGCCCCGGCGCAACCATCGCCATCACCGCCCGCGGCGTGACCGAGCAGCTGCGCAACACACGCTTCTCTGCCCTGCGCGCCAAGGACGCATTGTGCGACCGCCTGGCCGAAACCACGGGCCGTCGCGCCGATGTCGATGCCGCCGATCCCGATGTTCACCTGCTGCTTTCGCTGCGTCAGCGCCGCGCGAGCATAAGCCTGGACCTTTCGGGCGACCCGCTGTTCAAACGCCTGCCGCCCGCAGCGACCCGCGCCGGCGAGGGCGCGCACGTGCTGCGCCCCGACTACGCCGCCCTGGTGCTGGCGCAGGTCGGTTGGACCGCGCTGTGCGAGCGCGAGCTGACGGCCGATGATTACGAGAACGAAGCCCTGCCCACGCTGATCGACGCCTCGTGCGCCGGCGGCGGCCTGCTGCTGGAAGCCGTGAACATTCTGACCGACCGCGCCCCGGGCGCTGCACGCGAGCGCTGGGGCTTTGAGGGCTGGCAGCCGCACGACGCCGCCCTGTGGGAGCAGCTGCTTGCCGAGGCACGCGAGCGCGAGGCAGCAGCACGCGAGCGCCAGGCACGCATCGTCGCCGTGGACATTGACCCCGCTGTCCGCAAGACTGCCGAGCGCATGGTCAAGTGCGCCGGCTACAAGCGTTTTGTCGACTTTTGCGCTGCCAAGCCAGCCACCGTGCTGGACCATGCAGGCGCTGTCGCCGGTGCCGCCGTGGTCGCAGACACCACCGAGACCCCGCTTTCGCTCATGCACGACGCCATGACGCTGGTCGGCGAGCTGCGCCGCGCGCCCGAGCTTGCCGCGGCGCCGGTCGCCGCGCTCACCCGCGATGGATTGCTGGCCCGCTCGCTCCACGCCGAGCCCGAGCGCTCGATCGCCGTCATGCCCAACAACGAGGAGGCGACCGTCGAAGTCTGGCCGTCGCTCGACCACGCCGCCGCAGCGTTTGAGGCTGCGACCGGCGCAGATGCCGAGGCCGAGGTTGCGGATACCAACGAAGTCAACGACAAAGCCGTCAGCACCCCCATGCCCGAACCTGCCGCCACGCTCGACCTGGGCGACGGCAAGCCGCTGCCCGTGCTCATCCCCGAGTCCGAGCAGTTCGCCAACCGCTTGCGCAAGAACGCCCGTCTGCGCCGCAAGTGGGCAAAGCGCGAGGGCGTGAGCTGCTACCGCGTCTACGATGCCGACCTACCCGATTACTCCGCCGCCATCGATCTATACGAGGGCTGCCCGCAGACGCCGGGCCGCTGGCTCGTCATCGCCGAATACGCCGCGCCCAAGACCATCGATCCCGCGCTTGCCCAGGCCCGCATGCTCGACATTCTGGCCATCGCGCCGCGCATCCTAGATGTTCCCGCCGAGCACGTGCACGCCAAGGCCCGCATGCGTTCGCGCGGCGGCTCGCAGTACGACAAGCAGGGCGCCGGCAAGGGCGGCTCGGGCGAGCGCGCCAATATCGCACGCCGTCGTCTGCCGCTCATCGAGGAGGGCGGCCTTACCTTTGCCGTCAACTTTGACGACTACCTGGACGTCGGCATCTTCTTGGATCACCGCGTCACCCGCAACCTGGTGCGCGAGCACGCCAAGCAGGCGCGGCGCTTTCTCAACCTGTTCGCCTATACCGGCACCGCTACCTGCTATGCGGCAGACGGCGGCGTCGAGGAAACTGTGACGGTCGACCTCTCCAACACCTACCTGGACTGGGCCGAGCGCAATATGCGCCAGAACGGCTTTGTTGGTCCGCAGCATCATTTTGTGCGCGACGACGTGCTTGCCTGGATTCGCGTCCAGCGCCAGACGCGCAACCGCTGGGACCTGATTTTTGTCGATCCGCCCACGTTTTCGAACTCATCAAAGATGGGCCGCCGCACCTGGGACGTCCAGCGCGACCATGTTGAGCTTTTGGCCGGCGTATCGCGCCTGCTCGCACAGGGCGGCCACGCCATCTTTAGCTGCAACCTGCGCGGCTTCCGCCCCGAGACGCGCAAGCTCGCGCGCGCGGGCGTCGTGCTAGAGGACATTACGGCGCAGACCATCCCCGAGGACTTTGCGCGCAACCAGAAGGTGCACCATTGCTATATCGTGCGCCGCCTGCCCATCGAGGACGCCATGGCCGAAGTCGGCTTTAGCGCCGAGGAGATTGCAGAGCGAACCGAAGAGCTGCGCAACCCCGAGGCCCGCAAGCCCCGCGCAACGGCGCCCGCGCACGCGCAGGCCGGAGACCGAGGGTCGCGCGGCGACGGCAAGCCTGCCTGCGCCGGCAAGCCCAAAAAGAAGAAGTTCTACGCCAGCAAGCCCAAGGGCAGATAAACCAAGTTGCGGTGGAATACGGACTGTTTTGCCTGGAATTAGGCAAATTTAAACCGTATTTCACCGCAACTCATATTGGGATGGTGGTTGGCGATCTAGCCTTGGGTGACCAGGCGATAGCCGATACCCACGTGCGTCTGGATATAGCGCGGATGCGCCGGATCGGACTCGATCTTCTTACGCAACGTGCCCATAAAGACACGAAGGCTCGCCAGGTCGCTCTTAGTTGCCGTGCCCCAAATCTCGTGCAGGATAAACTGGTGCGTCAGCACCTTGTCGGCGTTGTGCGCCAGCAGGCACAAGAGCTTGTACTCGATCGGCGTCAGATGCAGCTCCTCGCCATCCATCGTGGCGATGCCGGCATCAAAATCGATATGCAGATCACCGGTATCGAACGAGCCCTCGGAGGCAACGCCGCCCGTTTGCGCATACGAAAGGCGCCTGAGCGTCGTGCGAATGCGCGCGAGCAGCTCCTCGACCGAAAACGGCTTGGTCAGGTAGTCGTCGGCACCGGCATCGAGTGCGCGAATCTTGTCCGCATCCTCGCTGCGCGCCGAGACCACAATGATCGGCATGCCCGACCATGCGCGCACCGACTCCACCACCTTGACGCCGTCCATATCGGGCAGGCCCAGATCGAGCAGCACAATACTCGGTGCCTGCGATGAGGCGGCGGCGATGGCGGCATGGGCGGTCTCCACGGCCATATGGCGCAAGCCGTGCGCCTCGAGCGCGGCAACGATAAGGTTGCGGACGGCGGGGTCGTCCTCAACGACCAAGATAAGCGGTTTCATGGCAGAGTTCGACACAGCGTTACTCCTTATCAAACGAAACGTCGGCGGCGGGAAGCCCAATCGTAAAGACCGAGCCGTGCGGGTCCGCCGCGGCAACCTCTATGCTACCGCCATGCGCCAACATAATGGATCGACAGAGCGAAAGTCCCAAGCCCACGCTGCGATGGCTATCAGCCAAGCCATGGTTGACAGTGTAGAACGATTCAAAGATCCGGCCCTGCTCCTCGGGCGCAATACCGGGACCGTCATCGGCGACGGAACATGCCACCTGTCCATCGTTCGCCATAATCGAGATCACGATATGCGAGGCGGGCGGCGTATAGGCAATAGCGTTGTTCACCAGGTTCACCACCAGCTGCACCATCAGGCGCGCATCGACGTTGACGAGCGCCGGCTCGTCGCACGGCACCACCTTAAGATCGTGCTCGCGTACAGCCGGATTCACGTGGCGCAGCGCCTCCTCGACGATATCGTCCATGAGCTCGAGCGTGGTCGACAGATGCATGCCGCCGCCCTCGAGCTTTGTGATGGCGAGCAAATTCTCGACGGTGGCGTTGAGCCATTGCGCATCCGAACGAATGGAAAGGAGCATGCTGCGGCGCGTCTGGCTATCGAGCACGGCCGTGCCGGTCGAACCCTGGTCGAGTAGCACGTCGGCATTGCCCGAAATGCTGGTAAGCGGCGTGCGCAGATCGTGCGAGATGGAGCGCAGCAGATTGGCGCGCAGCTGTTCGTTTTTGGCGAGCACCGCCGCCTCCTCGCGGGCCTCCATGGCGCGGGCGCGATCGAGTGCCAGCTCGCCTTCGCTCACGATGGCGTCGGCAAGTGTCCGTTCCTCGTGCGTCAGCATGTCGGGCTCGGCAACGATAGCCAGCACGCCCACCACCGAGGCGGGGTCGCCCGAGCGCACGAAGCCGTCGCCCGTGCAAACCGTCAGGTAGATGCCATAAAACGCCGAGCCGCCATAGGTGGCATCGAGCGGCGTTCCCACATAGGCGGACGCAGAGAGCCGCGGCGGCATTTGGGGCGTCAGCTGGTGCACCGGCGCGGCGTCACCCACGGCCGTGTACGTCGCACGCGGCAGCAAGTCATCATCGTCGGCGTCGGCGCTGTACCACACGACCGGACAGCCCGAAAGACGCGCCAGCTGCGTTGCCATGGCATGCACAATCTGCTGCTGATCGGGACACCGCTGCAGCATGCGGTTGGTCTCGAGCACCATATGCGTGCGACGGTCGCTGGCGGCAGCCTGTGCCAAGGCGCGGCGCAGGGCCAACGCAATCGAGCTCGACACAAGCGAGACCACAAACATGATGAAGAACATGCCGGGATAGACGCGGTCGATAAACGATAGCGAGCAGCGCGGGTCGACAAACAAGAAGTTGTAGAGCGCTACGGCGGCAGCCGAGCTCAGCAGGCAATACAGGCGGCTCCAGGTAAAGAATGCGCACAGCTGCACGGCGAACACATAGACGATCATGATGCTCGGCGCGAGACCAGGATGGTCGAGCAGCGCACCCACAATCGTCGCCGCGATCAGCAGCCCCGCCGATACGCAGGCGTCATACAGAGGGCTGCGACGTGTCAGCGTTGTGCGCCGCCACCAAAAGCTATCGGCAATATCGCCGTCCGCACGGACGTCCATCGGCACCCCGCCCCTCTCTTAAAAACAAAAACCACCACAGAGGGGACAGCACCTTTGTGGTGGTTTCCCTTGTGGTGGTTCCAAGTGTATAGCCTTTGCAGTCTGCGGTCGTTAGACAAACAGCATGTGCGCGAGCAGGGCGCACACTCCTGTCCATCGAAGACCAACTCCATGCAACCTGTCGGCGACTACGGGCGCTCGTTGGGGGCCAGGCGCTGCATCTTGTTCACAGCCTTGAACTTGGTGAACAGCGGCACATACTCAAAGCTCACGTTGGAGTTCTCCAGGCCATACCAGCGCGCCGGCGTACCGGCAAAGCGGCGGATGATGTACTTGAGCGTGATGGCCGTGCGCTCGCTCGGCTCCACGTCACTCTCGGGCGCCAGGAGCTTACGGATCATGACGAACTTAAACGTGCCGATGTTGCCCGGATCCTTGTAGACCGAGTAGTCATGCATCTGCGGCGGCAGCTCGCCAGTGGCGGCCAGATCCTGAACAACCTGGCGCAGGTAGGCGTTCACGCGCTGGTTAACCTTGTAGCCCAGGTACAGATGCACGCGGAAAACATAGTCGGTGCCAAACGTCTCGACCGAATAGGCAAAGGTATGCGGTTCGTCCATGGTCTCGACGTTCACGAACCACCAGGCGCGGGCGCGCTTGGGATGCTTGTCCAGAATCGAGTAGACGATATCGCGGTCGATGTAGTCGGTATTGGTGTCCTTGGTCAGGTACACGATGTTGTCGCTCATAAGCTCATAGCGATCGTCGTCGCGCAGGCGCTTGAGCTGCGGCAGATAGCTGCGCAGCGGCAGCAGCGTAAACTGACGCCGCTCGACCGCCGTGCCGTTGTACCAGCACAGCATAACGCCCATGATGAGCATGGCCATAAGAATAGTGAAATAGCCACCGTGGAAAAATTTGGTGAGCGAACTCACAAAGAAGAAGCCCTCGAGCAAAAGGAAGAACGCAACGAAGATATACGGGACGACCTTAAGGCCGCGATCAACATGCAGGTAGAAGAAGAGCAGCACCGTCGTGCACATCATGGTCAGGGTGATCGCCAAGCCGTAGGCGGCCTCCATGTGCGCCGAGCTCTGGAACAGCAGCACCACGATGACGCAGCCCACAAGCATGACGTTGTTGACCATGGGAATATAGAGCTGGCCCTTGGTCTCGGCAGGATAGAAGACCTGCATGTGCGGCATGAGGTCCAGGCGGCTGGCCTCGGACACCAACGAGAAAGCGCCGGTGATGAGCGCCTGCGAGGCAATGATGGCCGCGACGGTGGAAAGGCCGACGGCAAAGGGACGCAGGCCCGGGGTGAGCATCTGGTAGAAGGGGTTGAGGTCGGCGATACCCATGAGCTCCGGGTTGCTGGCGTTGTTGATAAGCCACGCGCCCTGGCCCATGTAGGACAGCAGCAAGCAGCACTTAACGAACGGCCAGGTTGCGTAGATGTTGCCACGGCCCACGTGGCCCATGTCGGAGTAGAGCGCCTCGGCACCGGTGGTGGCGAGGAAGCAGCTGCCCAGAATCATGATGCCCGCATGGTTGTTGGGGCTCAACAAAAAGGCGATGCCGCGCACCGGGTTGAGGCACAGCAGCACGGCGGGGTGCTGGAAGACAAAGAACAGACCCGTGCCGCCCAGGAACAGGAACCACAGCGTCATGATGGGGCCAAAGGCGTGGCCGATCTTGGCCGTGCCGATGCGCTGCACCAAGAAGAGCGCAATGATGATGGCAAGCGTGATGGCCACGACGCGGGCCTGATCGTCGCCCAGCACGGCATGGACTGCCGGAATGGTGCGCAGGCCTTCGATAGCCGTAGTCACGGTAACGGCAGGCGTGAGGATGCCATCGGCGAGCAGTGCCGCGCCGCCCAGCATGGCGGGGATGATGAGCCATTTGCCGCAGCGCTTAACCAAGCTGTACAGAGCAAAGATGCCGCCCTCGCCATGGTTGTCGGCGCGCAGCGAGATGAGCACGTACTTGACGGTCGTCAGCAGCGTGACCGTCCACACGACAAGGGAGAGCGCGCCGAGCACGAACTCCTCCGTGACGCTTCCGATGCCGCCGTTGCCGGCAACGAGCGCCTTGGTTACATACATGGGGCTGGTGCCGATATCGCCATACACCACGCCCAGCGTGACGAGCATCGCCGAGATGCTCACAGGAATCGCAGCGTGCGAGGCTGCCTCCTTGGCCTTTTGTTCCATAAGCCGGTTTCCTCCCAACTTTAACGTTCGAGGGGATTATAGATAATCGTCCCATGTTTTAATGCACTGTTTTCCCAGCTAGATAAACATTTATACGGCCTTTAGGCCACCGCGGCGATATGGAATGTGACAAAGGGACTGTCCCTTTGTCACATTCGTCATTTTCCGAGCCAGTTTTTGAACCACCACTCCATGGATCGGCTCATCTCGGCCATAAAGGGGCTCGTGTGCTTGCGGGTGTAGATATCCACGACGCGCTCCCCCACCTCGCGGGCATGCGGACGGAACATCGCGTCCATCTCGGCCACCTGCGCATCCATGGTCGCGGCATCGGCGCGGCGATAGCGCTCCTCGTGCACCAGGTTCACCACGGGATGCGCAATCGCCGGGCGCTCCTTGCGGGGCGTGCCGATGATGAGCATCGACAGCGGCATGGTATAGGGCGGCAAGTCCAGCAGCGCAGCAACTTCCTCGGCGTTCTCGACGACATCGCCGATATAGCAGCTCCCCAGCCCCAGGGCCTCGGCGGCGACCACGGCGTTTTGGGCAGCGATCACGGCATCCTGCGCCGCGATGGCAAAGTCGCCTAAACCCGGCGCGCGGCGGGGCGCCTTGCCCGCGCGCTCGACAAACTCGGGCTCAAAGCAACCCACGTGCTCAAACAGATCGATCCACTTGGCATAGTCGACCACAAATATAAGTGCCCAGGGCGCCTTGGCGATCATGGGCTGGTGGTCGCACAGGTCGGCCAGGCGATCGAGCGTTGTCTGCTCGCGGATACTCACGATGGAATACATCATCATGGCGCCTGCCGACGGCGCGCGGCTCGCCGCATGCAGAATCGCCGCCCGCTGCTCGTCGGTCACCGCTACGGGACGGTCGTTGTCATCGCGCGCAAAAGCGCGCGTGGACGAACGGTGCTCCAAAATGTCCAGCACCGCGTTGCCCGTGGTCTCGACCGGATAGCCGCCCGCGCCCATGCCAGCGCCCACGTCGCCCGCACTCGTCATACAAACCTGCTCGTTCATCGCCTCAACCTCGCCATTTCTTTAAGAAGCCTTTACGTTTCCGTGTAATTCCCGTCCATTATCGCGCAGGTCGCCACTACATTGCGCCACACCGCCACACATGCGCGCTAATATGGCTGGTTGTTGTGCGCAGCCACCAATCGCAGCGCATATCTTGGTAACAATCGGGTAAACCCCCGCTTTCGTAGTTTTAAGTTTGTGAGGAGTCTCAGCATGTTCGCAGCCGCCATCTCGCTCGTCGGTCTTGCGGCGACCGTCTTCCTTGTCTTGCGCGAGGCCAAAGCCATTCGCGCGCAGTCGGGCACCGTTGCCAAGGGCGCTCTTGGATGGAGCGTCGCCTTCGGTCTGTTCCAGGTCTTTTTGACCATTTGGGGCGCCATGGGCCTCGTCGCCCAAAACGAGCCGCTCGCCTTTGTGATGCTCATCCTGACCAACGCCATCCTCACCGGCTGCGCCTGGGCCAGCATCGCACGCGACCGCATCGCCCCGCGCGTCTTTGCGTTCGCCGCGCCCGACGCCCCCGCCCCCACCGGCAAGCTCGCCCGTCTGCGCGGAGCCTTTGTGGGCAAACCGCTCGTCGCCGCCGTGCTGTGCCTGCTGCTCGCCGGCGTCTTTGCGCTGCTGGGCATGGAGGTCTCGTCCAACCACGACTTTACCTGGGTCTACCCCCTGTGCATACTGCTCGAGTGGGCCATCATCACCACGCTCATGGTCGGCCTGTTCTTCCTGTTCCAGCGCCGCGGCGCAGCTCCCGCCGCCCTGGCCTTCGCCCTCTTTATCCTGGGCATTGCCGAGTTCTTCGTCATCACGTTTAAATCCATGCCCATCCAGCCGGGCGACCTTTCGGCCATCTCCACCGCCGCCGCGGTCGCCGGCAACGGCTACACCTACTCGATCTCGCTGTTCTGCGTGCTGTCCATGGGCTTTACCGCCATCGCCATGCTGCTATGCGAGTACGCCGGCCTGGTAGCACCGCACCGTCAGAAGGGTGCCGCCAACGCCAAGCGCATGCTGCTCACCAACCTGCTCGTGGCGGTGCTGTGCCTGGGCGGCGTGACCGCGCATGTCACGCTTATCGACTACTACAACACCCTCGGCATCACCGTCTACACCTGGCGCCCGCTCGAGAGCTACTGGCGCGAGGGTTATCTGCCTGCCTTTATTAGTGCGGCACAGTCCATCAAGCCGCCCAAACCCGCCAACTACTCCGCCGACGACGCCAAGGCAACGCTCAAAAAGTATGCCAAGGCCTATGACAAGTCCGATGCCGCCACAAGCGACGCCCGTACCGCCGCCCAAGAGCAGTTCGATAGCGAGAAGCCCACGGTCATCGCCATTATGAACGAGACCTTCTCGGATCTTTCGATCTATCAGGAGATGCACGCCGGCTACGAGGGCCCGCAGTACTTTAAGAACCTGTCCGACTGCCTCAGCCGCGGCAAGCTCTACGTGAGCGCCTACGGCGGCGGCACCGCCAATACCGAGTTTGAGTTTATGACCGGCAACTCCATGGCCAACCTGGGCTCGGGCGTGTACCCCTACACCATCTACAACATGGAAACGACCGGAAACCTGGCAGAGCAGTTCAAGTCGCTCGGATATTCCACAACGGCCATGCACCCCAACCACGCAACCAACTGGAACCGTGAGAACGTCTACAAGGACTTTGGCTTTGACCAGTTCCTGTCTATCAACGACTTCCAGGGAGCCGACACCTTGCGCGGCATGGTGACCGACCAGGCAACCTACGACAAAATCCTTGAGCTGCTCAACCAGAACGCCGACCCGCAGTTCATCTTTGACGTGACCATGCAGAACCACTCGGGCTACGATACGGGCCTGCTGCCGGCAGATAAGCAGATGCACCTGAACATCGACACGACCGATCTGGACGCCAAGACCATCGAGGACGGCACACTCTCCGATGTCGACGAGTACGTCTCGTGCATCGAGCAGTCCGACCAGGCGCTGCGCTACTTCCTCAATGCCCTGCGCAATCTTGACCGCAAGGTGGTCGTGGTGTTCTGGGGCGACCATCAGCCGTTCTTCCCGTCCAAGTTCAACGATAAGTGGTTTACCGGCGAGGACGACGCTACGCATCAGGAGCGCCTGTGGCAGACCGACTACATCATCTGGGCCAACTACGACGTTGCCGGCTGCGACCAGACAAGCGAGGTCGACGACCTGTCCACCAACTACCTGTCCACCCAGCTGATGCAGCTGATCGGCGCACCACTGACCGACTACCAGAAAGCGCACATGACGCTGCGCAAGTCGCTGCCCGCCATCAACTCGGTGGGCTACGAGGACGCTAGCCTGCGCTGGGCGCTCTCCTCCAACGTCACCGGCGAAGACACCGTCGCCGCAGCGGCCACCAAGGCGCGCGAGGATTACGCCAAGATGCAGTACTACGAGATGTTCCGCGACGGCAAGAACGTGTACACCGAACACCTCCAGACCGAGGCCAACGAGACCGACCCCAACCTGGCGCCGGGTACGACCAAGATCAAGTAGCGGGGATCAAGTAACGGGGTCGGGGGCCCGAATCGGCGGCAGGCGGAGGTACGGGAAAGGTCTGCTGCTCAAACAGTCCTGCGCAAGACGGGGGCCACATTAAGTGGCCCCCTTTGCGTGCGGAACTCGCGACAGACCTTTCCCGTGCCTTCGCCTGCCGCCGCCCCTCACCCGTTGCGGGTTGAGTAGGCTGAAGAGAAACTGCGCTCGCCAAACGCTTGCCACGGTTGCTCCCGCGAGTGTCAAGAAAAAAGCCTCGAGGATTTCGAGGCTTTCGCTTCTGTATTATTTCGCACGCGCGGCAGCGATAGACCTACTCGCCCAGCACGGCCTTCTTGGCGGCTGCCGCCATGTTGTCCAGATCTTCCTTGGTCGGATGGTCCTTCGCGGCAACCCAGTTGTCGAGCAGCAACTTAGCGCGGGCGTTGTCGGGATCTTGCTCGAGCATGGCCTCGTAGCGCTGCTTGACCGCAGGGCCCATCTTGCCCTGGCACATCGCCCAACCTACAAGCTCGGCATCATTGGCCAAATTGGAGGTCACGCGATCGATAATCTGCTGATAATAGCTCTGGTCGGCGCCAAAACCGCAGGTGCCAAACAAGAAGACGCGCTTGCCGTGCAAGGTGGAGAGCAACGCCGCGACCGAAGGCGTGCACGCGCCCTTGTCACACCAAAAACCGACGAGCACCGTGTCGGCCGCACAGGCGCCCTGCGCCTCGAGCGCAACCTGATCTGCATCCGCATCGTCGCTCAACGCCGCGGCATGGACAAACTCAACACCCGCAGCCTGCAGAGCGCGCTTGATCGCGCCCGAAACCATCCTGGTATTACCGCTCTTGCTGTTAACCACCAAAGAGCACGTCATAGTCACGTTGCCTCGTTTCCCCCAAAACTAAAGCCACTAATGCAATTTATTAGATGAATATCTTAGTACCAACGTGACAGATGTAAACCACCTGCCGCTAATCGGTGGCCCCTACTGGGCAAACTGACTGCGGTAAAGATCGGCATAGAAGCCGTCTGCCGCCAGCAGCTCGTCGTGTGTGCCGCGCTCGATAATCTCGCCGTCGCGCATCACCAAAATGCAGTCGGCGTTGCGAATGGTGCTCAGGCGGTGCGCCACCACAAAGCTTGTGCGACCGGCCATGAGCTCGTCGAATGCCGCCTGTACCTGCAGCTCGGTGCGGGTATCGATGCTCGAGGTCGCCTCGTCCAGCAGCAAGATCGCCGGATCGGTGAGCATGACGCGCGCGATGCACAGCAGCTGTTTTTGACCCTGGCTAAACGTGCCGCCGTCCTCGCCAATCACCGTGTCGTAGCCCTGCGGCAGCTGCACGATAAACTTGTGCGCATGCGCGCGCTTGGCAGCTTCGATAACCTGCTCGCGCGTGGCATCGGGACAGCCGTAGGCGATGTTATCTGCCACCGTGCCCTCGAACAGCCATGTATCCTGCAACACCATGCCAAAGGCACGGCGCAGGCTTGCGCGCGTGTAGTCACGCGAGGAACGGCCATCGACCGCAATGCGGCCGGCATCGATATCATAAAAACGCAGCAGCAAATTGATGAGCGTTGTCTTGCCACAGCCCGTAGGGCCGACCAGGGCAAAGCGCATGCCGGGCTTGGCCTCGATGCAGATATCCTGCAGCAGCTTGCGGTCGGACACGTAGCTAAAGTCCACATGCTCAAAGGCGACCTCGCCCTGCGGTGCGGCAAGCTCTACAGCGTCCGACGCGTCGGGCTCCTGCTCGCGCGCATCGAGCAGCGCAAACATGCGGCGCGCCGAGGCATACGCCGTCTGGATCTGCGTAATGACGTTGGTGACCTCGTTGAACGGCTTGGTGTACTGGTTAGCATAGGACAGAAAGATCTGCACGCCGCCCACCGTAAGCGCCGCCGGCACGCCCGTGATCACGCCCACGCAGCCGATCACAGCGACCACGGCATAGATGATGTTATTGATAAAGCGCGTGCCGGGGTTGGAGAGCGAACCCATAAACTGCGCGCGCTCGCCCGCGGTGTAGAGCTCGGCATTGAGGGCATCGAAGCTCGCTTGCGCGTTGGAGCCATAGGCAAAGGCGTCGACAAGCTTCTGCTCGCCCACGTATTCCTCGATATGACCACCGAGCTGGCCTTGGATGCGCTGCTGTGCCGTAAAGCTTTTGTTGGAGAGCTTGGCAATAGCACCGGCTGCAAAAATGGAAAGCGGCGTGACGAGCACCACCACGAGCGTCATGGTCAGGTTGATGGAAAGCATAAACGCGAGCGTGCCCACGATGGTGATAACGCCGGTGAAAAGCTGGGTAAACCCCTGCAGCAGGCCATCGCCCACCTGATCGACGTCGTTAACCACGCGGCTCATGAGGTCGCCGTGGGCGTGGCTGTCGATAAAGCTGAGCGGCATGCGGCTGAGCTTGTCGCTCGCCTCCACGCGCATGTCGCGCACCGTCTCGTAGGACAGGCGGTTTACGCAGTAGCCCTGCAGCCACTGGAAAGCCGCAGCACCTACGACGACAATCGCGAGCTTGGTGACAAGCGGCAGCAGCGCGTCGAAGTCCACCTGCCCGGCGGCGACGATCAGGTCGATGCCCTCGCCGACGAGGATGGGCGTGTAGAGCTGCAAGATCACCGAAGCGGCGGCACTCACAAACGACGCTACAAACGAAATGCGGTGCGGACGGACGTAGCCCAGCAGGCGGCGAGTTACCGCGCCCACGGGATAGCGCTCGGGGTCGCCGGGCTGGCGCGGGCCGTCACCCAAGTCACTGAGGCTATCGTTGCCGGACACGTTGGCCGTCATCGTGGCGACCGAACCGGAGGAAGTGTAGGGATTCATTTAGCAGCCCTCCTTTGCGCAGACGGATGCGGGGGCGGTCGGGGCGCCTGGGACGGGCGCGGGGCTTGGAGCGGGCGTGGGCGCCGTACTCCCCTGCTGACCCTCGAGCTCCTCGCGGCGAAGCTGCGACTGGCAAATCTCGCGGTAGAGCTGGCAGCTTGCATACAGCTCATCGTGCGTGCCCAAGCCCGCGACCGAGCCGTGGTCGAGTACGCAAATCACGTCGGCGTCGCGCACGGTCGAGACGCGCTGGCTCACGATGATGGTCGTCAGCGGCAGCCCGCCCTCGGCGGCACCGCACACGCTTCGTTCACGAATGGCACGGCGAAGCGCTGCGTCGGTCTTAAAGTCGAGCGCCGAGGCGGAGTCATCCATGATCAGGATCTGCGGAGAGCCCACTAAGGCACGCGCGATAGTCAGGCGCTGACGCTGGCCACCGCTAAAGTTCTTGCCGCCTGCCTCGACCGGGGCATCTAAGCCCTGCGGCTTGTTGCGCACAAACTCGCTGGCCTGCGCCATATCGAGCGCCGCCCAAAGCTCCTCGTCGGTTGCCGCCTCGTCGCGCCAGGTCAGGTTGCTGCGGATGGTGCCACTCACCAGCGACGCGCGCTGCGGGACGGTCGCGACCACGTGGCGCAGCTGGTCGAGCGGCCAGGTGCGCGCGTCGGCGCCCATCACGCTCACGCTGCCGGCGCTCGCATCGTACAGGCGCGGGATAAGCGAGACGAGTGTGGACTTGCCGCTGCCCGTGCCGCCGATAATGCCGAGCGTTTTGCCCGCCGGCAGCTCCAGGGTCACATCGTTGACGGCGTTGGCAGCGCCCGCGCCAAACGAAAAGCTCGCATGGTCAAAGCTCAGTGCGGGAACCGGAACAACGCCACCCGCCAGTTCGCTCGGCTTGGGCAGCGCGACCGGCTGGTTGCCCTCGTCGGTGATGCTCGGCTTACAATTGAGCACCTCGTTGATGCGCGACGCGCTGGCGCTCGCCTTGGTAAAGACCACGACCAGGTTGGCGACGTACACGATGGAGGTGAGCGTCTGCGTCATGTAGTTGACGAACGCCATGACCTGGCCCTGCGTAAGCTCACCCACGTTGACCTGGATGCCGCCCACCCACAGGATGGCGCACACGCCCAGGTTCATCATCAAAAACGTGACGGGGTTAAGGATCGACGAGAGCTTGCCCACCGCGATGGCGGTATGGGCCTGGTCGTCGGCGGCTTGGGCAAAGCGCTCGCGCTCGTGATCCTCGCGCACAAAGGCGCGGACCACGCGGGCGCCCGAAAGGCCCTCGCGGCAGACAAGCGCGATGCGGTCGAGCTTTGCCTGCAGCTGCTTGTAATACGGAATGCAGCGCGCCATGACAAACCAAAACACCAAGCCGATGGCGGGCGTGCAAATCAAAAAGATGATGCCGAGCTTAAGGTCGATGGCAAGGGCCGCGCACATAGAGCCCACCGCCAAAAAGGGCCAGCGAATGAGCATGCGCACGCCCAGCGCCACGGCAAGCTGCACCTGGTTGACGTCGTTGGTGATGCGCGTGATGAGCGACGGCGTACCAAAGCGATCGAGCTCAGCATAGCTCAGCTTATTGATGTGCTGGTAGAGTGCGCCGCGGATGTCGGTGCCCATGCCCTGCGAGGTGAGCGCCGCCATCTTTTGGCAGACGAGCGTAAACGAGATGCCGATCACAGCCATGGCGGCGAGCACCATACCGTAGTGGACGACGGCGTTGACATCGCGTGCGCCAATACCCTTATCGATCATCTGGGCAATCACGAGCGGCGTAAGTAGGTCAAAGATCACTTCGATCAACTTACACGCAGGGCCAATCACCATATACCGGCGAAACTTACCACCAAAACGCCTGAGCAGCTCAATCATAAAAAGGCGCTCCCTATCATCATCTCTCTTCAATCTGATTCATGATAGTACGGCGAGCCCTGGAGATGCGTAAGCAACTCGTTACAGATGTAAGGGCGACGGTCACTAGCGCCCAAGGCATGTAGCAGCCGATGTTTTGGCAACGCCAGCGAGCGCCGCAAGACACGGGATTCAATTCTTCAGATAAATGCGCCCTCTACGGGTGATTTTTGGACGATGCGGTCCCGGTGCCGGCGGGCTGTTTGGTAGTCGAGCGATCCCGCAGGCAAAGCCGAGGACCAGCGAGACACCAAACAGCCCGCCGGCACCGGGACCGCATCGCGGCACCAAAAAGCGCCCGTGCGCTCGATGGATTCGGATGCCCGACAGAGGCTCCTTATGGCTGCTTCCTTCCGGACCTGACCAGATTCGGAACATGTCGTCATCCGAACCCATCGAACGCGCTTGGCGCTCGGTATATCTTACCCGCTCCCGCCCGATGGGGCAAGGTAGCTAATTTGGGACGGGGCCAAAAAGACTACTTTTGAGTTGCCTGGATAAACTCAAATACGGCCGAGGTCGTAGGCTCGAGCGGCTGCCTCGCCGGCACAGATGAGGTTGGTTGTGGCTTCCTGGGGGTCGAGCGCTTGGTCAAGGGGCATGGGCCTGCGGCAAACCGGCAGAACCAAGTCGATACCCTGTCCATACACCGCATCCAGGTTGTCGGCACGACCGCCCACGACGGCGACCACCGGCTTGCTATATCGCTTCGCACGACGGGCCACGCCCACCGGCGCCTTACCGGCGGCGGATTGCTCGTCCATATTGCCCTCGCCCGTTATGACCAGGTCGGCATCGCGAACGCACTCGTCAAACCCAATCAAATCGAGCATCGTCTCCACGCCCGAGCGCAACTCCGCACCGAGCGCCAGCAGCGCGGCACCCAAGCCGCCGGCGGCACCGGCACCGGGCACACCAAGCACCGAGCCAAATGACCGTGCACCCTCGGGCGCGCGCAGAAGCTTCTGGGCTCGCATCTCGAAAATCGCCGCATCGAGCAGACGACCGTAACCGACCATCCAGCCGTCGTACCCGCGCAGCGCCTCGACGTCACCCGTCGGCAGGCCTTTCTGTCCACCGAACACCGCAAGCGCGCCGCGACGCCCCACGAGCGGATTCTCAACATCGGAAAGCACCACGATACGCACGCCATTCAGCGCCCGAAGCGCTGGCGCCAAATCGATACTCGCCACGTGTTCGAGACCCGCAAGACCGGGGGCGATATTGCAGCCACACTCATCGACAAGATGCGCGCCCAGCGCCTGCAGCATACCGGCGCCGCCATCGTTGGTAGCGCTGCCGCCCAAGCCAATATAGATAGTCTTTGCCCCAGCACGGACCGCGCGAAGCATGAGCTCGCCCACGCCATAGGTTGTGGCCGCCAACGCCGCCGATTCCGTGCAGGGCGAATACCCAATACCCACCGCCTCGGCCATCTCAACTACAGCCGACTCGTGCTCGCCGTCCACCAGCATCCGGGCAGACACGCGATCGCCCAAGGGCCCTGCAACCTCGCAGGTCAAAAGCTCGCCGCCGCGCGCGGCGACGGCATCGAGCGTTCCCTCGCCACCATCTGCCAGCGGCAAAGCGCTCAGCTCGGCATCGGGCCACACCTGGCACACGCCTTCGGCAACGGCCGCCTCCGCCTGTGCACTCGAAACGCTGCCCTTAAAGGAGTCGATCGCCAGCAGCACACGGCGGGGCCGGCGGCACGCGGCACCAAAATCGACCGCCTCAACGGCAATATCTTCGGCACACGTGAGTGCCTTGGCATGAGCGACATGCGCCTCAAGATCGGCCCCACAACCGCAGACAGCACCATCGGTGTCACGCAGCCCACTAAAATAGCCGCTCAACACCTCACGGCACTCGTCTGCCAGCACGCCGGCGGTCACATTAAACCGATGGTTCAGGCGCGAATCGGCATTGAGGTCATACAGCGAACCCACCGCGCCCACCTTGGCATCGGCCGCACCATACACGCAACGCCCCACGCGCGCGTTAACCATAAGCCCCGCACACATGCAGCAGGGTTCGAGCGTCACGTAGACCGTACAATCGGAAAGGCGCCAACGCCCAAGCGTCTGAGCGGCGGCGCACAGGGCCAAAAACTCGGCATGTGCCGAAGGGTCCTGGTCGAGCTCACGGCGATTATGCGCCCTCGCGACAATCTCGCCCGCACGCACCACCACAGCACCAATCGGCACCTCGCCCACTGTCGCAGCGGCGCGCGCCTCCGCCAGCGCCTCGCGCATGAACTTCTCGTCGATTTCGGTGATCGTCATCGTTCGCCTTCCCTGTTGCAAATTCAAAACGATGCTATCATTACGACTCACGGAGAGATGGCAGAGCGGTTGAATGCGGCGGTCTTGAAAACCGTTGAGCGCGAGAGCGTTCCGGGGGTTCGAATCCCCCTCTCTCCGCCACCTTAGTGATTCACCGGCGTCATGGTGCGCTCAAACAGCGCATCGACCACGTCGGCCATCTCGGGTCGACGCTCAAGATCGTGGCCCGATTCCCACCAATTTGTGAACACTCGAATAATGCCACCGGCGATAAATTCCGATGTCGTCTCGAGCGAAACGGGCGCCAGGGCGTCTTCGGCAAGCGAACTCATCACGCGCTCACGGATGGAATGCGCGATGCGGTCGCAAATCATGCCGGTCAGCATGCCCGACATGCTGCTCGCCAAAAGGTTATCCATGAGCTGCTCATGCGCCAGTACCATATTCATGGCATCGTCAAAGACCTCATGGCGAAGCGCCCGTACATCCACAAGCGGCTCCGCGTCCGCTGCGTCGGTCTGGTTTTGCGGCAAGCCCGTCATAAGCTCATCGATATAGAAGGCAAAATAATCGTTTTTATCGCGAAAATGCTTATAGAACGTCGTGCGGCGAATCAGGGCCCGGTCGCAAAGCATGGCAACCGTCAAATCCTCAAACCGATGCTCTTCCAAAAGCTCGGTAAAGGCGTCGAACAGGGCACGATAGGTTTTCTTGATGCGAAGGTCCATCCGTATCGCCATCCTCAAGGCGTAGACAGCATTCCGTAATTTGTCGCATATCTTACACCTGTACCAACCGTTCGATATTGGCGCCCCCTCCCTGGTTGAAACAAAACGCTTACCGGAAAGTTCGGCACCGCCAAAGGTTGCGGGTATACTAGATACGTTATACCAACAACGGCCGGCGCAAAACGCCGCTGCCATTCGAAACGGAGACATCATGCTTCCCGTCATCATCGGTATCGTTGTTGTCGTTGTGATCGTCTGCGCCATCGCTGGCATCTACAACAACATGGTTACCAAGCGCAATCGCATCGATAACGCCTGGCAGAACATCGACACGCAGCTGCAGCGCCGCAACGACCTGATCCCCAACCTGGTCGAGACCGTCAAGGGCTACGCCAAGCACGAGCAGGACACGCTCGCCGCCGTGATCAACGCGCGCAACACCGCCGTAAGCGCCACCACCCCCGAGGCCAAAATGGAAGCCGACAATGTGCTGACCGGTGCACTGCGCCAGCTCTTTGCCGTGGCCGAGGCCTACCCCGACCTTAAGGCGAACACCAACTTTATGCAGCTCCAGGCTACGCTCGAGGACACCGAGAACAAGGTGAGCTACGCGCGCCAGAGCTACAACGACTGCGTGCTCAGCTACAACAACGCCATCCAGACGTTCCCGGCCGTTATCTTTGCCGGCATCTTCCAGTTTAAAGAGCGCCAGGGCTTCGAGGCCGCCGAAGCTGCCCGCCAGGCACCGACCGTCAAGTTCTAACAGATCCGCAGCGTATCCTTAATCGGGTATATGCATAAACCGTCCCGTCGAATGCATACTTCGGTGGGACGGTTGCTTTTTGCCCACAGGTACCCCAGAGGGCGGCGTGCAAATTTTGGAGTTTTCAGCATCCTGGAGCCCAAAGGAACAGGAATGGGCCCACAAAACCGCGTTGAAAACCCTGATTCTGAGCCCTCAGCACCTCAGGGATCACTCATTTTCTACAGGATGCGGCTCACGGCGCCTGACTTTCGCCCAAAATCCCGTATGCATGCGCACCCGGCTGCTGAAAACTCCCAAAAATGTACGCCCCGTCCCACCCCAGGCGAGCGGCAACCGGAAAACCGCGCACGCACCTCTTCCTGGTGCGCGGTTTTCCTACAGAACTGCGCGGGGTCACTAGGGCCAAGCTCCTTATGGAGCCCACACCCAGGCGCACTCCGCAGGACGAAAGAACCCCCGCCGCACGT
>NZ_JBNPLL010000020.1:0-39875 GCF_050313455.1 Collinsella sp. SGI.180 | reverse complement strand
AGTGCGCAGCGGGGGTTCTTTCATGTCCGAGGACGCGCTGGGAAGTCACCCCATGCGGCCAGCGGACTACTATGCGGCCTTGGACTAGAACATGCCCAAGAAACCGTGCACAAACAGCGCGGCCAGAGCGGCACCGATAAACGGCGCGATGCCAGGAACGAGCAGGCCGTACTTCCAGTTGTTGTCAGCCTTGTTCTTGATCGGCAGCACCTGATAGGCCATGCGAGGACCAAGGTCGCGTGCCTGGTTCATGGCGAAGCCGGTGATGCCACCCATGCCCATGCCAACGGCCCAAACGATCAGGCCGACGCAGATAGCGAGCATCAGAACGTTCTCGCCGGCGCGGCTAGCGGCAGCAAGGATGGCGCTGATGAACACAAAGGTGCAGATAGCCTCACAGAAGAAGTTGCGTGCATAGTTCGTGCCCTCGGTGGTGGGGTTGGTCGAGAAGATGTTGCGCTGGGCAATGGGGTCAACAACGCCCTCGGAAGCCTTGAACTCATCGGCATACATAAACCAAGCGATTACGGCGCCCACAAAGCCGCCGAGCATATCGGCAATCATGAAGGGGATGCAGCTGCTCCACGGCACCAGACCGACGATGCACTGGGCAAGCACCATAGCCGGGTTCATGCACACGGCGCCGCCAAAGACAAACAGGCAGACCGAGATGCCAAAAGACCAGGTGGTGATGGCAAACATGTGGCCGGAGCCCTGATACTTGGTGCCCTTAAGCACGGTATCGCAGTGTACGCCCACGCCAAAGATGATCATGAGGGCCGTTGCGCCGAATTCGCAGAGGAGTTTGGTAAGCATAAAACCTTATCTTTCTTGTCGGTTACAAACGATTCGTTTAGGCCGCGCGCTAGTGCTGGGCGACGACAACGCCCAGGCCATCGGGAATGACGGCCACCTTGGCATCGGCACCCTTCATTTCAAAGGCGAGCTTGAGCGCCTCCTCGAGGGTGTTGACCGGCGTCATATGCATATCCTTGAGCATCTGGTGATCGCACAGGTCGGTGACCATGATCACAGGGTGATGCGCCAAGATGCGGGCAAAGATCTGGCTCGTCCACTGGTCGGGCAGGGTCTCGTCCTTAGGACGGTCGATGCAGGCGCGCTCAAACTCTGCCGGATCGTTGTCAGCGATGTTGTGATAGAAGCCCTCGCCACCGTGACCATCGGCGCAACCGGCGACATCGATGATCACGCCGCCCTCGGGAAGTGTGGCCTCGGCAGCGCACATGCCCTTCACGGCCTGATAGACGTTCTGATCGAGCGGATAGCCACCGTTGGTGGTGATGGCAATCTCGCACTCGACGGGCTCAACGCCGGCAAGGCTCTTCACGAACTCGCAGCCGGCCTCGTGCGCCTTGTGAATGTCGCCGGCAAAGGAGCCGATGACCTCGTGCTTGCCGTTGAGCACCACGTTGAGCACAAAGGCAAGGTGAGCCATCTCGGCAGCGGCAAACATGTCCTCGCTCACGTGGTTGTGGCACAGGTTGCCGGCGCGCGAATGGGAATCGTTCACAAACTGGCCGTTGTGGTTGTACATGATGGTCTTGTAGCTGGCGATGCCGGGCAGCACGGACTTGCGGCTGCCAGAAAAACCGGCAAAGAAATGCGGCTCAATAAAGCCCTCGGCAAGCAATAGATCGCAATCGGCGGCAATCTTGTTGATGATGCACTCGCCACCAGAAGGCAGGGTGCCAATCTTTTCCATCATGCTGTCGTCGGTCGCGACGTGCATGACAATTTCCTCGTTGGCAACGATCTCCTCGCCATACTTGTTGACGAGTTCCTCGTGTGTCGACGGACGATGCATACCCGTAGCAACCAGAATGCGAACGCGCGCCTCAGGCGCAGCGGAGTGGATGTGATGCAACAGAATAGGCATCGTCACACGCGAGGGAACGGGGCGCGTATGGTCAGAGCTAATGATGACAATATCCTTCTTGCCAGCGCAAAGCTCCTCGAGCGAAGGCGATCCATAAGGGCTGGCAAGCGACTCCTCTACCAGCTCTTCCTGCGATTTTGCAGTCTTAAACTCGTTTTGGTGACCTTCCATCACACCCGCGAAGTTCTTATCCTCGAGCTCCAGATGCAATGTCTTGTGGTCAAACGGCAGTTCACATTCAAACAATGACGAGCGCCCTCTTCCTTTCAACTGACACACTAGATAAACCGTTGGAAGGATACGCTGATCACCGAAAAACGCTACCGTCCACCGAGTCGTTAACACAACGTTCATATTTGACCCACAATAAAACGGCCGCGATCCCAAACGGGACCGCGGCCTCCTGTCAAAGAAGCTATGGGCAGGGTGGATTACGCAGCGCAGAGGCAAACATCAATCCTATGGCATGCGCGTGTAAGCTATCTTGCATAAATAGGTCAATATACTGCATAGAATGACGTATTGGGTTTCGAACCGCAACATGGTAGCCCCCTCCGGAGCGTGCATTTTTGCGAGTATTCAGCATCGCAAGATAAGATTTTCGTGTCAAAAGTCTTTCAAAAGGTAGATCGTCCTCATGACTCGTCCCATCTGGATAACATGCGGCGAGAAACCAGCCATATATGAGCATCGCCAAGGCCCAATTGTCTTGCAAAATCATCAACAAAGGCAGCGAGGGCCGGCTATGGCCTTATGCATCGATCTTTGGCTGCTGAAAACTCCGTTTTTTGCACGTCGCCCCAGGCACCACCCTCACCCAGCGGCCTTCCGCCGAAGCTGGACATCGCAGGGCCCGCCATCAGTTTACTTTTAGGCACACTCCGCAGGACGCAAGAAGCCCTCGCCGCACTCCACGCTAAGCGCGAAGCGCGCCATTCTTCTCCTCAGCTTTAATTCCAGAGGACCGAGGACGAAGGGGCCCGACGGGTTTCCCTCTGAATGCATTCCGCAGCACGAAGCCCCCTTATCCGCAGCTCCGAAGGAGCAGGATAAGGGGGCTTCAAGTGCGAGGACGCATTCAGAGGGAAACCCGTCGGGCCCCGGTGAGAGCCACAGGGCTATCGATTACCCCGTGTTTTGCAGACCTGCCGAGACGCCGGTCACAGTCGAAAGAATCAGGCTCATGTACTCGGCCTTCTTCTCCTCGGCCATCTCGTCCTGGTTCATACGCACCTCGCGAAGGGCGCGGACCTGGGCGATGGACAGGGCGTCGACGTAGGGGTTACGCACGCGAACGGCACAGCCGAGCACGCGACGACGCTGCAGCGGCCACTCGTCACCAACGATGGCAAGGACCCACTTACGGGTGAGCTGCATCTCGGTAAAGACCTTCTTGGACAGATCATCGCGGTCGCCCAGATGCAGATACATCTTGGCAATGCGCTGATCGGTCTTAGCAATCGACATCTCGATGTTATCGATAAAGGTGCGGAAGAACGGCCACTCCTGGTAGGCAGCCTTGAGCTGGTCAAGATCGCCCAGCTGCTCGCAGGCGGTGCCCAGGCCGTACCAAGCGGCCAGGTTAATGCGTGCCTGGCTCCAGCTGAAAATCCACGGAATGGTACGCAGGTCGTCGAGCGACTTGGCACCCAAGCCGCGCTTGGCGGGACGCGAGCCAATCGGCAGCAGACCAACCTCGGTCAGCGGCGTCACAGTCGAGAACCACGGTGCAAAGTCCTCGGTGTTCAGCAGGTCCAGATAGCGCTCGTGGCTTGCGGCGTTGAGTTTCTCGGCCATATCCCAGAACTTCTGCGTGGTCTCGGTGTTGGTCTTCTCGACGCTCGGGGCCGACTGCAAAAGCGTTGCGGCGGCAACGGACTCAACATGGCGCTGAGCCAGCGTGCGGTTACCGTAACGGGCAAAGATGACCTCACCCTGCTCGGTGAGCTTAAAGAAGCAGTTGACCGAACCCTTGGGCTGCGCCAGTACGGCCTTGTTGGCCGGGCCGCCACCACGGCCCACGGCGCCGCCGCGACCGTGCATGAGCACCAGGTCGATATCGTTCTTCTCGGCCCACTTCGCGATGCGCTCCTGCGCGGAGTGCAGCGCAAGCATGGCCGTGGTAGGACCGGCATCCTTGGAGGAGTCGGAGTAACCCAGCATAACCTCCATGCGGCGGTTGGTCTGGGCAAGACGCTTCTGCACCACGGGCAGCGTAAGCATCTGGTCGAGCACGTCAACACAGCCCTCGAGGTCCTCGAGCTGCTCGAACAGCGGGATCACGTCGAGCTCGGGAACGTCCTCCTCGTGTGCGAAGGACAGGTGGGCCAGCTCAAAGACGTCGGCCACATGCTGGGCACTCTTGGTAAACGAGATGATGTAGCGGTGTGCCATCTTCTTGCCGTAGCGCTTTTGGATGGAGCCGATAGCGCGGAAGGTGTCGATGACCTCGCGCGTCATGGGCTGCAGGTCGCCATGGATACCGTTTTCGTGGATATCCTTAAGGGCGCGGGCATGCACCACGGAGTGCTGACGGAACTCCATCTCGACCATATGGAAGCCGAAGGACTCGACCTGCCAGATGATGGTCTGCACCGGGCCGTAGGCGGCACGGACGGCACCGCAGGCAGCCAGCGAACGCTGGACGACGCGCAGGTCATCCAGGAACTCGTCGGCGCTGTGATACATGGTGTCGGTGATACGGCGTACGGTGGCGTTCAGACGGTCGGCCATGACGAGCATGACGGCGCGATGCGGCTCGTGCTCGGAGATAAGCTCGGCACGGGCCGTGTAATGGGCACTCATCTCGACCTGATGGTTCCACAGGTTGATGAGCTCGGCAGACGGCTTGCTGTAGGTGGCCTCGAGCGTGAGGTTGCGGCCGATGCGGCGGCACTTGTCCTCGAGCTTGAGCACCATGTGGGTGAAGTACTTGGCGGCGACCTCACGGCTCACCTTGGCGGTAACGTTGGGGTTACCGTCGCGGTCGGAACCGATCCAGCTGCCGGGATGGAAGAACGCCGGGCACAGCGGCGGCACGGTACCGGCCTTGTCACCCAGCACCCAGTCGTCAAAGCGACGATAGATGACGGGGATGACGTCGAACAGCGTGTTGTCGAAGATGTCGATGATGGTATCGGCTTCCTCGACCGGCGTGGGCTTCTTGAGCGCGATGGGGCTCGTACGCACCAGGGCGTCGATCTCCTGCAGCATATGGCGCTCGTTCTCCACCAGGTCGGAGCCGCCCAGACGCGGACGCTCCTCCAGCAGGTTAGAGATACGGCGAATCTTGCCCTCGACGGCCTTGCGACGGGCCTCGGTGGGATGCGCGGTAAAGACGGGATGGAACTCAAGCTTGCCGAGCAGCTCGTTGGCGCCCTCGACACCCATCTCATCCACCAGCTGGTGATAGGCGACGGTGAGTTCGTTGGCGGGATCGACCTCGGTATCGGTCGATGCGCCGGCCTCACGCTCGCGCAGCTGCTTCACACGGTAATTCTCCTCCGACAGGTTTGCCAGATGGAAGAAGCTCGTAAAGGCGCGGACGATAACCTGCTGCTTATCGAGCGGTAGGCTGTCGATCAAATCGACGACCTCGCGAAACGCCACAGCAGTGGGCTCGTCGGCGGTGGGCACGCCCTGCTCGTCGACGGCCTCGTCGGCGGCACGGCTACCGGGGTTGCCGGCATTGGCCACAATCTCGGCCGACAGAATCTTGTCGAACAGGTCCGCGATCTCGGGATCATACTCGCTAAGCACACGGCGCTCCAGGCGCAGGAACAGCGCAAGGTTGTCGCGCAGCTCCTCGGGAATCTCAATCTCGGCGAGACGCTCCCTGGACTCGGCATTCGAGCCGATTCGGTTAACGAGGCGGTTGACCACGGCAGCGACGCGCGCCGCGGCTTCGGGTACAGACTGGTTGCTTAGGTTCTCAGCCACGTTTCCTCCCATTCCTCCTTCTATGCACGTAACATGCGGTATTCATTATAGGCACTTGAGAAACACTTTCGACACTGATTGCGCTTTACCACACAAAAGTATTTTCTGCATTGCAAGGCTTTTTGCCCCAAATGGTCGTATTTCTCGGTGGACGGCATATGCAAACGGGGACATTCCGCATAAAAGCGAAACACCCCCGTAACAATCGTTCGCCGCGAGCGGGACGCGTTAGCGGACCCGCAGCTCAAAATGATGCCCTACAGGCGCTCGCGAACCGCCTCGACCACGTTGGCCAGATCGACCAGCACCTCGTCATGGCTCTGCATGTCGCGCACCTTGACCTTGCCGGCGGCAAGCTCGTCGCCGCCCAAGACCAAAATGAGCTTAGCGCCCACCTTGTCGGCCTGCTTAAACTGAGCCTTGAGCGAACGACCCTGATAGTCTGCCTCGGTCACGATGCCTGCGGCGCGAAGCTTCTGCGTAATGGCAAAAACGTTCTGACGCAGTTCCCTGCCGGCGTTGGCAACGTAGACACACGGAGCCTCATCGGCACCCAGGTCGCTGCCAAAGGCCTGCAGGGCCAGCAGGGCGCGCTCAAAACCGACGGCGAAGCCGACACCGGCCGTGGGCTTGCCGCCCTCGAGCTCGACCAGGCCGTCGTAGCGGCCGCCGCCACCGATGGAGCCGACGCCGGCGCCGGGGGCCTCGACCTCAAAGACGGTACGGGTGTAGTAGTCCAGGCCGCGCACCAGGGTGGGGTCCTCGACATACTCGATGCCGGCGGCATCCAGATAGCGCTTGACCTGCTCGTAGTGCTCGCGGCACTCGTCGCACAGGTTGTCACCCATCAGCGGGGCCTCGGCCATGATCTCGCGGCAATGGTCGTTCTTGCAGTCGAAGGCGCGCAGCGGGTTGAGCTCGGCGCGCTCGCGGCACTCATCGCACATCTCGTCGGCGTGATCGAGAATGAACTGCTTGACCTGCTCGCGATAGGCCGGACGGCACTGGGCATCACCCATCGAGTTAATGAGCAGACGGAGCTTGGAAAGATCGAAGCCCAGACGCTTGTAGAACTCCATGAGCATAATGATGCACTCGGCGTCCGCAGCCGGATCGGGAGCACCGAGCCACTCGATGCCCACCTGATGGAACTGACGCAGGCGGCCCTTCTGGGGGCGCTCGCCGCGGAACATGGCCTCGGCATAGTAGGCCTTAAACGGCGTGGAGCCCTGGGGCACCAGGTTGTTCTCCACGACGGCGCGCACCACGCCGGCAGTGCCCTCGGGACGAAGCGCCAAGCGCTGTTTGGGCTTGAGCTTGGCATCGGTGCCCTCGGTAAAGACACGCTCCAGGTTGGCGCCGCTAAACACGCGGAACATCTCCTTGCGCACGACATCGGTCGACTGGCCGATGCCGTGGACAAACACGTCCACCTGCTCGATCGCGGGCGTCTCGATGGGCTTAAAGCCAAACGGCTCGAACACGCCGGCAGCAATCCGCTGCATCTTTTGCCAGGCGCGCATCTCGGCGCCGATAAGGTCGCGGGTTCCCTCCGCCTTCTGTGCCTGCATGGGCAAACACCTTTCTTTTAGTATCGCGTCATAGGTAGTGGTCATTATACGGCACAAAAACAAAACGCGGCGACGCGTCTGACCGAACGAGGGTATGGGGGCTCGTTCGGCCAGACGTGCCGCCGCTGCAGCCGATCCGCTTTCCTCCGCCCCCCTTCGAATCACACGATCTGTTGGGGACAGAGGAAAACGGATCATTTTGTATGCCCGTGGCCGCCTTGGAAACCGAATGATGGTACGAGCATCCATTCGGCTTCCAAGGCGGCCACGGACAGAACACGGGGCGAGCAGAAAAGAGCGACGGACGTCTACTCCCCCGCCACGCTCGCACGCAGCTTAGCGGCGATGGGCTCGGATGCCAGCAGGAATACGAGCATGACCACAGAACACACCAGGCACACGATCCAGGTGCTCGCAAAGGAGCCCGTGGCATCGAACAGCACGCCCGAGACAATGGCACCCACGGTGCCGCCGACCATCTCGAGCGAGGTAATGGTGCCCGTGACCTTGCCCAGATCGGCCATGCCAAACTGCTTGGACGCGGCGATAGTGGGCGTGATGGTGCCCATGCACGTTCCGACACCAAAGCTCACGGCAGCCACGATGGGACCAAGATCGGTCGCGGGGAAGCACAGGGCGACGCAGGCGATAATGCACGCAACGGATCCCAACACGTTGCCAAAACGTAGGCCAAAGCGATCGTAAATGACGCCGAGCGAAATCTTGGCGATAACGACGGTGACCATATAGGCCGAAAGCACAGTGCCCGCCCACACGGGGTCGTGACCGCCCGTGACAATCTTGGCGCCGTTGACGGTAACGCTCGTCATGTTGGTGACCTGGTTGGGCAAGATGGCACCGTTAACGAGGCCCATAAAGAGAAAGGCGACGACAAGCAGCCAAAACGCCGGGCTCTTCTTGATGCGAGACCAACCGACGTTAACCTCGGGAGCCGTGTGCTCGTCCTTGTCGCCAGCTGTCGAGACGGACGGATCGCCCGGGTTCTCGCCGAGCGGCTTAAGGCCTATCTCAGAAGGCTTGGTGCGGAAGGAATAGGCCGTGATGGGCAGCGCCGCCACCATGCAGATGGCCGCGAGCACCAGGAAGGCGGAACGCCAGCCAACGCTCACGATAAGCGAGCTCACGGTGGGAGACAGAATAGCGCCTCCAAAGCCCGAGCCCGAAAGTGCTATGGAGATCGCAAGACCTCGCTTGGCCGTAAACCAGTTGGCGGTCACAAGGCTAATGAGCAGGCGGGTCGAGGCGACGGCAAAGCAGCCCGAGACGGCAAAGAGCACGTAGACCTGCCACAGCTCACCGACAAAGCTCATCCCGGCAAGAACGGCAGAGGTGGCGATAACGGTAAGGGAACCCAAGATGCGACCGCTCACTTTGTCGGCAACATGGCCAATGACAAGCGAGCCGACAACGCTCACCACGGTTGAGATGGCGTTGGAGATGTTGTACTGAGCAAGGGAAATGCCCAAGTCGCTCACGATAAGCGGCTGAAACAGGCTCATGCAGTTAACGAAAATCGTGTAACACGTGGCCATGATGACAAAGCCGGAGGCCACGACGAGCCAACCGGGGAAGAATTTATGCTGCTGGGACATGGATTACTCCTTGTGGTCGGCGATATAGCCCAGGGCGACCGCCGCATAAGCCGCGGCGCCGAGCGGCAACTCGGCATCGCTAAAGCGTGCCTTGGGATGGTGCTGGGCAAAGTGCTCGTCCGTATCGGTCACAGCCGCACCGAACGTAAAGTACGCGCTCGGTATCTCGCTCGAGATAAGCGCAAAGTCCTCGCTCGCCATGGCATGGAACAGCGGCAGGAAGGCGGCCTTGGGCAACGTCGCACCCACATAGCCAAGCGAAGCCTGGGTCATATCGTCATCGAGCACGAGCGGGGGAACATCCGAGAGCGTCTCGATAGTCGCCGGCGTACGATAAGTCGTGGCAACGCCTTTGACGACCTCCGCGATGCGGGTCTTGAGGTGCTCCATGAGCTCAACGTCAAAGCCGCGCAATGTTCCCTCGAGCACGCAGGTGTCGGGAATCACATTGGCCGCTTGGCCACCGGCAAACTTACCCACGGTGAGTGCGACCTCCTTGGCCGCCGGCACCTCGCGAGCGATAAGCTCCTGGAGCGCCAGGTGCACATGCACGCCTGCCGTGATGGGGTCGATGCAGATCTCGGGACTCGAACCGTGGCCGCCCTTGCCCTGCAGCGTAATGCGGAAACCGTACACGCCCGAAAGCGCCGGGCTGCCGTAGAGCACCAGGCCAAGCGGCGACTGGCTGTTGACATGCATGGCAAAAGCCGCCTGAGGACGCGGGTTCTCGAGCAAGCCGTCGGCGATGGCAGCACGTGCCCCCTCAAAGGTCTCCTCGCCCGGCTGGAACAACAGCTTGACGGTGGCATTGGCGTCGACAAGCGCGGCCTCGCGAGCCTTGAGCAGGCGCGCCGCACCAAGCAGCGCCGTCGCGTGCATATCGTGACCGCAAGCATGCATGCAGCCATTGGTAGATGCAAAGGGCTCGCCGGATTCCTCGACAACGGGCAGGGCATCCATGTCGCCGCGCAGCATAACGACCGTACCGGCCTGTTCGTCCGTGCAGACGCCATTGCCCTGGGCCGCGGCGGCACCGGCACCGACAAGGCCCACAACGCAGGAACCATCGACGAGCGTGGAAAATGGGATGTCCATCTCGTTCAGGCGCGCTTGGATATACGCAGAGGTCTGTGGGAGATCGTTACCGAGTTCGGGCATCCGATGCAGATCGTGACGCCATGCGGCAAGCTCATCGGCAAAAGCCTGAGCCTCTTTGACCAGACCGTCGCCAATGGCGGCTTGCGCCGCCGCTGAGGTCTGAAGCGCTGGTTGTGGTTGGAAATCGGACAGAGCTGGTGCCATAGATGCCCTCCAGTAAGGTTTTAGCAGCAAGCACTTTCGTACTCTAAAGTGCAAGGCATAACTTTAAAGGCGACGCATAAAAAACGCCGCCCCAGAGGGACGGCGCAACAGATTGTTTACAAACGCGCTCGCGGCTTTTTACGCAACTCTCTGTTAGACCAGCATTGACGTAGCCGCTCCCTGCCGTTGCCAATAGTCCCAGAAGGGCTGGGGACGATCGATCATCTGGCGCCTCGTATGCTCGTAGAAGCCGCAGGCGCTCTGGCCGGAAAGCGTCTGAAGCCCGTCTGCGTCCGAGCGCCTTGCCTGCTCGATCCAAAGGAACCAGGAGAGGTAGTGGTCCAGCCACTTGGTGGATACGCCGTGGAATGGGGCAAGGAAGATGCGCAGCCTCTGGTGCATCGCGTTGACCATGCCAAGCTCGCCGTCCTTCTGCAGGCGCGTGTCGGTGGCGGCATGCTCGGTGATGCCGAGGGCGGGAAGCACGCGCTTGTAGCCCTGATGGGCGTCGGTCGCCACCCAGGTGCCAGGACCGAGACCCTTGATGGCGTCTCTCAGGGCCTCATCCTTCGGCCTTCCCCTGTCGGCCACGCGGCAGAGCTCGTCTCCGGCATCATTGGCTCCGCAGATGACGCAGACCTTGAGGTTGGAGATGCCGCGCGCATGGACGGCGCCGCCGTGCTTGTGGGGCTTCCTCGGCATCTTGGCAGCACTCCTTGCCCTGTTTCCCGTGAGGGACTCGTCGAGGTAGGCGCCGTCTACCTGCCAGGAGACCGAAGGTCCGGTCCTGAAGGCGAGAAGCGAGCGCTCCATAACCTCGCAGAGTCTCATGCGCATGAACCAGGAGGTCCTGAGGCACACATGGCACGTCTTCGCGCACTGCCTCAGGCTTGAGCCCGAAAGCGTTGCTTCCACGAAGAGCGCCCAGGTCGTGGCATCGAGCTTCGAGGCGGCGAGCAGGCCCCTGCTCTTGGACGAGAATGTCCTCCCGCACCCCTTGCAGAGCCAGCGCTGGGAGCCGTCGGCATTGTGCCCTTTCCTGATGAAGGAGGAAGAGCCGCACCGGGGGCATGATCTGGGCGTCGCGCCATCTGCCTGCTTGCCAAGCTCGCGCGCGACCGCCGCCTTCGTGGCACAGATGAGATCACGCTTCTCCCCGAGGGAGAGCCCCTCCATCTCATGGAGTATGATGTCCAGCATCCCGTCCCCGTCTCTTCGATGTTGATGTTTGGCGACATTCATCTTAGGGCGGGGACGGGACATTATTACGTCAACGCTGGTCTAACGGAGAGTTTCAGAAAAGGTGTTGCCCAGATTCTTTCAGGATTCTATACCTGCCGAGTTCGTGGAGCTGTCCCGTAGGAAGAAACGGACTCAGACACCTGAAAATAACTGACAGTTTTGCCAATATTTGTAGAGACAGCATGAATAGCAGCTGCGGTCCGCACAATTCCGAGCTTGATTGTAGGAGTATTCATAACGATAAGCGCTACTAAATAGTTCTCAAAACTAAGGGATAGCGATAGGCACAGATTAGGGCGGATAGATGAAATTGGGGAGAGGGAGCGGCACTGCTCTTATTGCAGCAATGTGCGCCATTGTTCTGGCATTGTTCCTGGTGCCTATACGTACCTTTGCGGGCGAGGAAAGCGCAGCGGAGACTGCGGCATCGGCAGATGCCACCGTCACGCCATCCGCAGACGATAGTGCAGGGACTGCCGGCAGCTCCACAGGCAGCACGTCTGCCAAAGCAGCCGCAGGCACTTCGTCTGCATCAGAAACGGCAGGTGCCAGCCCTTCTTCCTCTTCAGCATCTTCTGATACGTCGTCCTCTTCGAGCGCTTCTGAAGACCCTGGGAGCTCAAGCTCTTCTGCTGGCGAGCAGAGCAGTTCTGATAATGCTGCCACGACACTTGCTGCACAGATTCTGGCATCGCCCTTGACGGCGACAGGCGGCATCGAAATCAAATACGACACAGCTACCGAGATTCATTATGTTGTGGATTCAGAAAGCGCCAATGGCCGCATCATCCTCTACTGCATGAACAACTCGTCGCACTGGCCGCATACCGCGCCGACCATTCCGACCGTGCCTTCCTACATCCAAGGCTATCTGACGCCGGATAAATTCAAGTCCCCGGAAGACTACGAAGCGTGCATGAACAAGCTTCTCGCTATTCTCTATGCTGGCTATCCCTATAACGGCTTGAACATGTATCAGATCGTTGATAAGGCCACCGGCATCACCGAGGACCAGTTCAATGCAATGCTTACGGTGCCTGATGTCCTGCGCACCGATTTCCCTAGCACCATCGGCAACGAAGTATTTTCCTACGATGACTACACGAACAAGAACACCGATCACCTTAACAGGCTGAGCGAATTCATCCAGCAGGTCATCATGATGAGCCTCAGAAATACGACGAGCACTTCTGGCCTCACGGCAGCCCAGATCCAGTCGATGCCGTTCTATCAAGCGGCGCTGTGCCTTGCCTGGTCGGACTCGTACAACACCACGCCGCTCGGCATGTATGACGCGCTTCACTCGGGCGAGTACTACGTCACCGAGGCACAGGCCTACGAGGCCACCCAGTATGCCATCTGGGCGGCGCTCGGCGACTACGGCATCGAATACAACACGCTCAAGTCGGATAGCAGCGAGGTCACGCAGAAGGCGCTTGCCGTCAAGCTCCTCAACTACGCGACCGCCGACCAGGTTCTGCGCAGCGAACCCGATGAATCCAACGTGTCGATCACAGGCGATGCGGCCTTTGTCTACGATCCCAGTTCGGGTACGTGGAAGACAGGGGCTCTCAAGATCGCCGAAGGCACGAACTACAACGGCATGTACACGCTCACGCTGCCTGATGGCGTGACGGCCCAGACGGCAAATGGGTCAACAGTGACAAGCATCGCCGCAGGAATTTCGTTCTATCTGGTCTCCTCGACCAAGCCAACATCGACCGACATGAAGATTACGGCATCGAGCACGCTCACCTGGCTGCAGGAATACCGCCAGTACTCGCCCAATCCCGAAACCTATACTGCCTCTGACGGCAAGAATTTCCAGCACATGATCGGCGCTGTCATCAAACAGAAGCCGGTGAGTGCCATGCTCACGCTCATCCCTGCAAAGGAGGGCAGCCTCACTGTCTCTAAGTCGGTAGAAGGGGAGACGGGCTCCGCAGCTTCGTTCTCTTTCACGGTCACGCTGGGCAACACTGCCATCAACGGGCAATACGGGGATATGGCGTTCACGAACGGCGTGGCGACTGTCACTTTGAAGAACGGCGAATCTGCAACGGCCGAGCATCTGCCTGCAGGGACGACCTATACGGTTACAGAAACCGAAAATGCAGACTACTCGCCTGACAAGACTGTCGATACGGGCGCGATTGTGAAGGACGCGACCGCTACGGCTGCCTTCACCAACACCCGCCTCTACAAGCTTACGGTGAGCAAGACTGTCTCGGGCCAGGCGGCAGATGCTTCGCAGACCTTTGCCTTCACGGTCACGCTGAAGGGTGCGGACGGAAAGCCGCTCTCCGGCACGTATGCCTATACCGGTGGCTCGGTGTCAGGCTCTTCTGCCACAGCTCCTGCAAATGGCACGATCACGTTCGACGCCAACGGCGAGGGGCCGGTCAGCCTGAGCAGCGGCCAGCAGATCACGATCGTGGGCATCCCCTCCGGCAGCAGCTATACGGTGGAAGAGGCCACGAGCGATGAGGACAATGCCCTGAAGTACGACGTCACATACAACGGAGCGCAGGCTGTCCCTTCAGGCACGCTTTCGGCCGATGCGACCGTCGCTGTCACCAATACAGTACAGGTTGGCACCCTCTCGGTAACCAAGCATGTGGAGGGCGAAGTGAACTCCACGAAGAATTTCACCTTTACGGTGAAGCTCGGCGGATCGGGTGCAACCCTCACGGGCACATACGGCGGCATGGAATTCTCCAACGGAGTGGCAAACTTCACGCTTGCTGACGGCCAGACTAAAACCGCATCGGATCTGCCGGCAGGTGCTACCTATGAAGTGACCGAGGAGTCGAACGATAGCTACACCACAACATTCGAGAATGCGTCAGGCACGATTGCAAAGGATGAAACGTCTCAGGCAAGCTTCACCAACACGCGCAGCATGTCTTCGCTTCCTCTTACCGGATCTGATGGAGTGGGACCGTCCTACCTTGCAGGCATTGCCGTGCTTGCTGGCGCGGCAGTCTGGATGCACATCCGCCGCAATGCTTCTGCGAAGGGTGGTGATGGCCGTGACTAGGAAGAACAACTTCTCTGCTATCAAGCACTGCCTCGTCCTCGCTGCCATCACAGCGTTCGCGCTCCTTCTCGCTATGCCTGGCCGTGCATATGCATCGGGTGCCGGAAATCTGACCGTCAATGCTGCCGATGGCTCATCGACTGAATTTGTCGCCTACCAGATCTTCGCTGCCGATGTGGCAGATGGCTCGAATGGCACGAAGACTGTCGCGAACATCGCGTGGGCAACCGACACAGTCGCCTCGGTTGTCCCCGAGGCAATCAAGAGCGTCAATCCGTCTGTAAACGTCGAGAGCATCGCAGATGCAGACGATGCTGCTGAATGGATCAGAAACAATGTCCAGAGCGGCTCTGCTGCTGCCCAGGGCTCTGTTCCCAACGCAATCGCTTCGGCCCTTATGCAGACATCAGCTGGTGGGGAGGCCCTTGAAGCAGGCGTGTCCAAGCCTTTGAGCGCAGGCTACTGGATTGTCATGAGCAAAGATTCGAGCGTCGGCCAGGACCAGTCTGGTACTTCTGCCATCCTTGTGGTGGTCGGCGGCTCCGATGTGACGGTTGCTGCCAAGTCCGGCGTGCCGACGGTGGAAAAGCAGGTGCTCGAGGACTCGAACGATACCTGGCAGAAGCAGGCAGATGCCACGGCAGGAGACGACCTTTACTGGCGTCTCGATGCGACAGTGCCTTCCATTCTCTCGAGCTACACCTCCTACAAGATCGTCTTCGATGACACGCTTGGTGCTGGCCTTGCCGAGCCTTCCGATATCCATGTCTATATTGCTCTTGCAGCTGAAGATGTGTGGGAGGCAGGCCTTGAGGTTTCCCAAGGCTGGACAGAGCTCGATGATGAGGAATATGCATATACCTATACGCCCGCAGCAGATGGCGGAAGCTTCAAGGTTGCGCTCGATCTGATGGAGGCTATCAAGGCCCATGCAATCGATGCCTCCCAAGGAGTGCAGGTTGTCGTTGTCTATGATGCGCCCCTGAGTGCATCTCTCGGGACCGGCATGGGGAACGGCAACGTGAACACTGTCACGCTCATCTATCCAAAGTCGACCTATTCGACTGAGACAACCACTACACAGGAATCCAAGGCGGTTGCCTATAGCTGGAACCTCACCCTCACGAAGCGCGATGCAGACGGGGGCACGCCGCTGTCCGGAGCGGTGCTGAGGATCAGAGACGACAAGGGACGCTATCTGACCCCGGATGGTACCTGGTCTTCTGATGAGACGACGGTCACGACAGGGAGTGACGGTACAATCTCTGCCAGAGGTGTCGATGCAGGCACCTTCATAGTGGAGGAAGTCTCGGCACCGTCTGGATACCAGGCATTTGCGGGGACGCGGACCATCACGCTAGCGGTTCCTTATGAGCCGAACCAGATTGTGTCTGGCCCTGCTACGGGGAACTCAGCTGCAGCTGAGCTTTCTGCTGAATCTCCGCTCAAAGCGTCTGGCTTCGATAGCGCGAGCGGCATAGCTACGGTATCGGTGCCCAATGCACATGAAGAGACTTCCATTCTCGAGAAGCTTGGTCTTCCCGACATGAGCGATCTGAACCCTTCTGGCCTTGCTCTGGGGCTTGTGGTCCTAGGAGCAGCCATTCTGATAGCGGCAGGCGTTCTCAGAAGAAGAGGGGGAGACAAGCACTAGGTACGGACGCGGAATGCAGCAAACATCCTGCGATTGCAGACAGACGTAGATTCGTGTACGAAATAAATGGAGGACACTATGAAGCAGCACACACGCATTGCCGCCAAGGCCATAGCAGCAGGCCTGAGCTTTGCGTTGACGATGGGGGGCGTGGCAGCACCGGTCACGATCGCACTGGCAGACGACACAAGCACTTCTGCGAGTGACACCACGACGACCGCGGCTAGCAAGACGGGCTCTGTGACCATCGAGAAGAACGCTAACAACACCTCCGATACCACGACGACGATCGGCTATCAGATCTTCAAGGCCGATGTCGTGCAAAACGGGACATCGAAGACCGCCTCGAATATCGCCTGGGCAAGCGATGAGGTCGCAACCGTGGTCAATGCCCAGATCAAAGCGCTCGACAGCTCCTATATGGGAACGAAGGCCCAGGAAGCCGCAGACTACCTGGCGACGCATCTTCCTGCGGAAGGAAGCTCTGGCACGAGCACGATCATCGAGAGCGGAAAGCTCTATTCCAATATCGCTAACGCCCTGCGTGCTGACACGAACCTGACCCCGACGACGCTCATGATCGGTGTGGCGCAAAACCTCTCCGCAGGCTACTGGCTCTTCCTGACTGACACAACATCGACCGCCAATACGGACTCCGCATCCAAGGTCAACCAGGTGGGCACCGCTCCCATCTACGCAGTGGTAGGCGGCAGCGCCCTCACCATTTCGCCCAAGACCGACCTTCCCACGGTGACCAAGGAAGTGAAGAACGACGCGACGGGCGCCGAATGGAGCAACGTCGCCGATTCACAGGTAGGCCAGAACCTGCAGTATCGTCTGACCGGCACGGTCGCCGACGCACTGCCCAGCTACACCACCTACTACTACAAGTTCACCGATACCCTTTCCGCCGGCCTTACTGCTGATAGCACGTCTGTTGAGGTCACGGTGAAAACGGACGGGACGGAGTATGCGGTCGCGTCAACTTCATACAAGACGTCGCTTGCGTCCAACACCGACAGCACGAGCACGCTCGGTGTGGAGTTCACCGACCTCAAGAACCTGAAAGAGAAGGATGACCCCAATACAACGATTCCGGTGAATACAACCACCCATGTGTATGTGACCTATAACGCCAAGCTCGATAAGGACAAGGCGTACAAGGTGGCCAGCGACTACAACGACAACTCCGTCACGCTCACCTATTCCAACAACCCCGGTACCGACAGCAAGGGCGATACTACGCCATCGAGCGTGCGCGACTACACCTACAAGCTCAATCTGGTGAAGGTCGACAGCTCGCAGCAGAGCACGAAGCTTTCCGGCGCGAAGTTCACCATCCAGGCGAAGAATCCCGATGAGGGCGCCGGTACGCAGACGCAGTACGTGCAGGCAGATGGTACCCTGGGTACCGACGCTCACGTATTCACGACGAGTGACGACGGCTCCATTTCCGTGTCTGGCCTCGATGTGGGCACCTACACGGTGGTCGAAACTCAGGCTCCGGATGGCTACAACACGGTACCGAGCTTCGATTTCTCGATTACGGCTACCTACGAGAATGGCGCACTCACCAAGGTCGGTGCGAGCACCACGAACGCCACCGCTGCCGACGCCTCGGTGGGCAGCGATAACGCCGTCACCGTCACCGTCAAGGACAAGGCGGGCATGAGCCTGCCCCTTACCGGCCAGGCGGGCGTGACCCTTACCTGGGTTGCCGGCGGTGTCGTCCTTGCCTTCGGTATCACGCACCTTGTGCGTTCCCGCAAGCGTGACGAGAACAGCGCTGAGTAGCATCTGCCCTGCACGTCATTCATGCTCTGGCAGGCCCCGCTTGTACGGGGCCTGTTCTTTGAGAAGGTGAGATCGTTTGGGAAAAGGTGAGGGAAGAAAGAAGAAAGCAAGGCGCAGGCTGCCGCGCTGGGCAGACCGGCTCATCACGGCTCTGGTGATCCTTTTCGGTGTCGGCCTTCTTGTGTGGCCGTGGGTGGTCGATTACTTCGAAAGCCAGGGCGTTGGTGCTACGATCTCGAAGGTCACAGCCGAGGTCGATGCGCTTCCTGCTGACCAGAAGCAGTGGTATCTCCAGCAGGCACAGAGCTACAATGCCGTGCTTGCCGGAGATGAGCCCTCGATACTCGAAGAGGATATCGTTTCCTATGGTCAGCAGCTCACCTATGAGAACGACCCCATGATGAGCTGGATCGAGATTCCTTCCATCAATGTCAGCATGCCGATCTATCACGGCACCTCCGATGCAGCCCTGATGGCAGGTGTGGGACATCTTGAAGGTTCGAGCCTGCCTGTCGGGGGCACATCGACGCATGCGGTCCTCACGGCACATTCCGGCATGCGGAACCTCAGAATGTTCGATGATATCCACGAGCTCGAGGAAGGCGACATCGTCCTGCTGCATACGATGGGAGACATCCTGGCCTACCGTGTCACCTCTTCGGAGGTGGTCTGGCCAGACGAGACAGAGTCTCTTGCCATCCAGCCAGGTCAGGATCTCCTGACGCTTGTCACCTGCACGCCCTACGGCGTGAATGACCATCGGCTTCTGGTCCACTGCGTGAGGACCGACTATTCGCAGGAGGAAGCACAGGAAGCATCAATGCTTCAGAACAGGCACTGGGGTGCCCGTGAATGGGCTGTCCTCATCGTGGTCGTTGCCGCCGCTGCCCTTGTCCTCGATATCGTTGTCTACCGTTTCCGCAAGAAGGCAAAGCTCAAGAAGAAGGCACGGGATCAGGGACCATCCGGCAGCGATGAGCCAGACACCCTTTTGCCTGGACAGAAGAAGAGATAGGAAGCGAAGGCCCGCCATCTGTGCGGGCCTTCTTTGCTGCCGGAGACTTTTCTGCGAACCTGCGGCGGAGCATCGTATGCCGTTTACGGAATCGAGAGGATATCTTCGCTGGCTTGCTGAAACGCTGTCCAAGAACATGGCCATAGCCCCTGCAATCTGCAAAGGCGCAGCTCATAGCTGCAATGGGTGCTGAGCGTCTGTGACGGGCACTGCGCTGAATGTCTATGGATGCGTGTACATCTTTCTGGCATGGACAGCAGTTTATTGCATGACCGTTTACAAAGAACTCTCTGTTAGACCAGCATTGACGTAGCCGCTCCCTGCCGTTGCCAATAGTCCCAGAAGGGCTGGGGACGATCGATCATCTGGCGCCTCGTATGCTCGTAGAAGCCGCAGGCGCTCTGGCCGGAAAGCGTCTGAAGCCCGTCTGCGTCCGAGCGCCTTGCCTGCTCGAGCCAAAGGAACCAGGAGAGGTAGTGGTCCAGCCACTTGGTGGATACGCCGTGGAATGGGGCAAGGAAGATGCGCAGCCTCTGGTGCATCGCGTTGACCATGCCAAGCTCGCCGTCCTTCTGCAGGCGCGTGTCGGTGGCGGCATGCTCGGTGATGCCGAGGGCGGGAAGCACGCGCTTGTAGCCCTGATGGGCGTCGGTCGCCACCCAGGTGCCAGGACCGAGACCCTTGATGGCGTCTCTCAGGGCCTCATCCTTCGGCCTTCCCCTGTCGGCCACGCGGCAGAGCTCGTCTCCGGCATCATTGGCTCCGCAGATGACGCAGACCTTGAGGTTGGAGATGCCGCGCGCATGGACGGCGCCGCCGTGCTTGTGGGGCTTCCTCGGCATCTTGGCAGCACTCCTTGCCCTGTTTCCCGTGAGGGACTCGTCGAGGTAGGCGCCGTCTACCTGCCAGGAGACCGAAGGTCCGGTCCTGAAGGCGAGAAGCGAGCGCTCCATAACCTCGCAGAGTCTCATGCGCATGAACCAGGAGGTCCTGAGGCACACATGGCACGTCTTCGCGCACTGCCTCAGGCTTGAGCCCGAAAGCGTTGCTTCCACGAAGAGCGCCCAGGTCGTGGCATCGAGCTTCGAGGCGGCGAGCAGGCCCCTGCTCTTGGACGAGAATGTCCTCCCGCACCCCTTGCAGAGCCAGCGCTGGGAGCCGTCGGCATTGTGCCCTTTCCTGATGAAGGAGGAAGAGCCGCACCGGGGGCATGATCTGGGCGTCGCGCCATCTGCCTGCTTGCCAAGCTCGCGCGCGACCGCCGCCTTCGTGGCACAGATGAGATCACGCTTCTCCCCGAGGGAGAGCCCCTCCATCTCATGGAGTATGATGTCCAGCATCCCGTCCCCGTCTCTTCGATGTTGATGTTTGGCGACATTCATCTTAGGGCGGGGACGGGACATTATTACGTCAACGCTGGTCTAACGGAGAGTTACGCAAAAAGTCAAAGTGCGTCTCGCTCAAGATAATCGACAGGAAGATGAGCGCAAAGCCGGCAAGCAAACGCGAGGTGAGCACCTCCCCCATCAGCAGCACCGAGAACAGCACGCCCGATGGCGACTCCATCGAAAGCAGTAGTGAGCCCGTCGAGGCCGGGACATGCGCCAAGCCCACGTTTTGGATGAGCAAACCCACGCATGTGCAGCCTACCGAGAGAAATGCCATCACGCCAATAAAGCTCGGCGTCCACACGGATAAAGGCGCCTGGGTCTCGAACGGCAGCGAAGAGATCAGGCACAGCACACCGTTGCCCGCAAACATCCAAAACGTGATGACGTTGATGTCCATCTTGCGACCGTACTTAGCGGCCACCGCCATCTGGATGGCAAAGAAGACCGCGCCGCCCAGCGTAATAACATCGCCGACATTGAACTCGACGCTATCAAGCGCCACCAAGCCAATGCCCGCCAGACACAGCAACGCGGCGCCCAAGTTGTAACGGGTAAGTTTTTCGCCGCTTAGGACATAGCTCGCAAACGGAACCAAGATGCAGTACGTGCCCGTCAAAAACGCGCTTTTGCCTGCCGTGGTCTGCGCCAGGCCAATCGTCTGCAAACCGTAGGCACCCCACATGAGCGCGCCCATGCCAAGTCCAACAATCAGATTTCGAGCGTTGAAATGGGCAACAATGCGCTTGTGGAAGACGGCAAGCATGACCAGCGACGCCGGAAGAAAGCGAATGTAGAGCAGCTCGAACACCGGAATGGTATCGAGCGCGTCCTTCATGGTGGTAAAGGAATAGCCCCAGATGACCGCTATCGAAAGCAGCAAGACCTTCCAGAACAGCGGCGAGCGCGCACCGGCACCGCGAGAGGCACCGCCGGCACCCAGGTCTTCGCGGGCTACAGGGCTATCGGGCATATTTTCGATTTCAATAACGGCATGATGGGCCATAGGGCATCCTCGCGCTCGGTCTGGGCGTGGTGTCCGCACGCGCGCGACCGCATGCCGCCTCATGGTCAAATAAAAACGGGACGCGCCGGACCCCCGGCACGCCCCGCAACTGTAGCAACAATCAAGCAGCCCACGCAATTCAGCCCACTAAAGTATCGAACAGAAAAGCCTCGATGCTCCGGCAATGTCAGCGTTCACATTGTTGCGCTAGATTAATTTAGTACTCTCCAGCTTTTCGATAATCCAGTCGTTGGCTTTGATGACCGGACGACGGAAGACCACACCCAGGGCCAGCGACGGAATCAGATAGCTCGCCAGAATACCCAGCTCAACCCAGTACTCCATATGGTAGGCGCCAGCCATGGCGGCATGCATGGCATTGATGCCATGGGTAAACGGCAGGAACGGATAGATCGCCTGGAACACGGGGCCGGTCATCTCGATGGGGAATGTGCCGCCAGAACCACCGACCTGCATGACCAGCAGCACGACAGCGAGCGCCTTGCCGATATCGCCAAACGAAACCGTAAGCGTGTAGACGATATTGGAGAACACGAGACTCGCGATCCAGCCCGCCAACACAAACTGCAGCGGGTTGTCGCACTGGATGCCAAAGAACAGGATATCGCCGGCGCACACGAGCGTTGCCTGCAGCAGGGCCAGACCGCCAAAGAACAGGTACCGGCCCAGGTAGATCTCGTGCAGGCGCACGGGGATGAGCTCGTTGATGAGCTCATCGTCAACCGAGACCTTCATCATGGCCGCCAGTACGATCGAGCCAACCCAGAGCGACAGAATCGTGTAGAACGGTGCCATGGCCGAACCGTAGTTGCGGATCGGATAGACCGGCTTGCGGTCGAGCGCAACGGGGCCGGAAAGCGACGCGGCGAGGCCCTCGGGGTCGTTGCCGATCATCGTCTTGATCGTGGCTAGATCATCAGACATAAGGGCACCGTCGAGCTCGTCCTTAAACGCGCCGATCTTGTCCGACGCCTCGCCCAGCTGATCGGAAGCCTTGTTGACCAGCTTTGCAGCCTTGGAGAGGCCCTTTGACAGCGAACCGGATGCGTCGGTCAGGCCGTCTACGGCGCTATCCAGATCGCCCGAGATACCATCGAGCGAGTCTAGAATGCCCGAGACGGTCTTCTTGAGCTCCTTGGCCTTAACCGAGAACGTGGAATCGTAATCGGATTTGGCGCCCGCGATGCCGGCCTTGGCATCGTCGATGGCCTGGTCGACCTCGGCACGCGAGTTGTTGACCTCCTCCATTCCGTCCGAAAGGGACTCTGCGGTCGCCATCAGGTCCTTCGCATTGTTGCGGTACTCCATGGCAATTCTGCCCAGCGACGTCGCAGCGGACTTGAGGCCGTCCTTCAAATTCTCATCGCTCACCTGCTCGGCAAAGTCGCGGAGCTGGTCGGCCGTGGCGTCGATATCGTCGGCACGTTTATTGAGTGACTTAGCGCCATCTTTGAGCTGAGACACCGTAAGATTGACATGATTGTTTGCAGCTTTGAATGCCTTTGCGAGCTCGGTGGAAACGTTATCGAACGAACCCGCGCTCCCATCAATAGCGGCATCGATCGCATCGCTGGCGGACTTGAGCGCTTGCTCGGAATCGGCAATACCGCTCTCGGCATGCTGCATGAGCTGCTTCACCGACTCCTCGGTCGATCCGGACTGCTTGAGCATACCGCTCGCCGACGTCAGCGAATCGGACGTGGAGCTCAAAATGCCCGCAAGCGACGTTGCGCTGGCCTGAATGTCCTGCAAGCCCTGGACCGAATCGCCCAGCGTCGAGGACAGGTTGGCGATAAAGTTGCTCACCTGGTCGGTGCTCATGTAATCGAGCAGGCTGGACACCGTCTTAAGGCCGATGGTCGTGATGGTCTTGGTAAAGGTCTCATTGACTTGGCTCTGGACGGCGCTCGAGCCCTTCTCGGTCACGATCTGCGCGATGGCGTTGGCCTTCTGGTTCTCGTAGAACTCGATATCGGCATGCTTCACGTCGTTCGAAAAGAGCGTCATCATGTCTGCGCTAAACGTCTTAGGGATAACGACGGCAGCGTAGTACGCGCCCGACTTAACGCCCTCGATCGCCTTATCGCGGTCGTTGAGGACAACCCAGTCGAAGTTCTCGTTGCCGCGCAGGGTGGCGGTTACGTTTTCGCCCACGTTGACCTCGACGGGAATCAGATCGCTCTCGTAGCCCTCGTCGGTGTTGACCACGGCAATCTTAAGATTGCCGGTGTTGCCGTACGGATCCCAGCTGCCGGCGATGTTAAACCACGCGTACAGACACGGCACGATAATGAGGCCCATCACGACAATCAAGCCGATCACGGAGCGAGACACGTTTTGGACATCGCGCTTAAACAGATGCAGGATGTTCTTCATTTATGCCTCACCTCCTTTGGAGTGCTTGCCAAGCGGGGTGGTGTCCCCGTCGTTTCCGCTTACGTTGTCAACGCCGTCGGCATCTTGAGCCTTACGATGCGCACCGATATGCGGCAGACGGCTCGTGGGCTGTTCGCTGTCCTTGGTGCCCCGCTCACTGGCGTTGAGACCGAACATGCGACGGGCGGCAGGGATGGCAGCCGTGTGCTCGCGCATCTCGCGGCGCAAGTCCTCATCCGAAAGCGCCGAGATGCGCAACTGGGTATTGAGGCTCGCGCGGATATATTCGATATTGATAAGCCAGCCGCAGATGGCAATAACCGAGATGATCCAAATGACAAGCAGGATGATCTTGCCGTTATTGTCGATAGCGAGCACCGTCGAGAGCACAAAGAGCAGGACCTGCACGCCTACCACGGCGGCAAAACCGCCCTTGATGTAGTACGGGTAGCGATGTTCAAACGCCACGGCATGATCGAGCAGCTCGCGACGGTACGAATCCGAATCGAGCATGACGCGCATGGCCGTGCGCAGCGAATAGCGCTGGCGCGGCAGGTCGTTGGACTCGCAGATCATGAGGCCCGTCGTGGAAAGCTGCTTATCAAAGAGCAGATTGAGGTTGAGCAGCAACGGGCGCAGCTGCAGACCGATAAAGAGCGCCACGATCAGAAACACGCCCAGGATGCACAGGTTAAACAGGTAGTTGAACGAATACATGCCACCGACGGTCTCGCGCAGCAGATTGATGCCGTAGGTAAAGGGCAGCAGCGGATGCAGCCACTGGAAGAAGCCGGGCATCATCTCGATGGGGTACATGCCCGAAGAGCCCGGAATCTGCACGATAACCAGAATGACGCCGATCGCCTTGCCGATATGCTTAAACGTGGTGGACAGCGCATAGATGATATTGACGTAGGTGAACGAAATGGCGATGCCGCCCAGCACGAACAGCAGCGGGCTGACGCACTGCACGCCAATCACCAGATCGCCTACCGTAACGATAATGGCCTGGAACGCGCCCAGGATTACCAGGAGCAACCAGCGACCAAAGTAGCCCTGACGCGCGGTAAAGCTGCCGATGCCCTCGCGGTCGACCTCGAGCTTGTAGATAGCGATGAGCACATAGCCGCCCACCCACAGTGCCAGATTGGTGTAGAAAGGAGCAATGCCCGAGCCGAAGCTCTTGACCGGATAAATTGACTTTGAGGTCAGCTCGACCGGAGATGCCATAAAATCTGCGACGTCATTGACATCGACGCCCATCAGATCAGCCAGCTCGCCCATGGACTCGGAAGTCTGCAGGGCCGCGATGTCGTTGGCAGCGGTTGCGAGCCTGTCCTGGACCTTGGCAAGAGAGTCGTCGGTCTGGGACAGTGTGGTCTTGGCCTGTTTGAGCGTCGCATCGAGTTGGGCCAGCGTGCCACGCGCGCTCGCAATCGTGGGCGTAAGACCAGACACGATTCCCGTCAGATCACCCGAGACGGCGGCAAATGAATCAAGCGCGCTCGAGGCCTTCGGCAGCGCGTTTTGACCCAGGTCCGTCTGGGCCTGGCCAAGGTTAGTCGCACCGGTCTGGATTGCGTTATTGATAGCGTCGCTGGCACCCGAGACAGCCGCGGCGTCATTCGCCATGGCGCTCGACTGCGCAGACAGACTATCCTTGATGCTCTGAAGCTTTTCATTCTGCTCGCGGAGCAAATCGATGGTCGATACAATGCGCGCGTCAATTTCCTCGGAACCTGTCGACGTGTCATTAACGAGAATTTCCAAGTGCCCGATAACGGCCTTATTGTGGTCGATCGTCGCCTGGAGAGACTCAAGCGAGTTGTCGATACGGGTGGTCGTAGATGTGACCGTGCCCGTCAGCTTGCCAATCGCAGCGTTCGCGGAGGCTGACGTCTTGGTGAGCGCAAGGCTGCCTTCCGAGAGCGCCTTGGAGAGCGAGGTGATGGAATTACCCGCCGTGGCGCGAGCCTCGCCCAGCAGGTCGTTGCCCTGGGAGATCGCCTGCGTCAGCGACGGCGCCTGACCCTGTAGACCGGCAAGTGCTGCATCTGCCGAGGCAATGGAACCACTCGTCTTATCGATGGCGGCATTCATGTCGCCAATCGAACCACGCACCTCGCCCAAGGTATCGGATGCTTCGGACACCGAACTTGCCAGCGAATCCTGGGTCAGGGTTGCCTTGTCCTTTAAATCGACTCCGGCATCCTTGGCAATACCGGCAACGGTCTCGCCCGCCGTGGAGACAAATTCCGAGTTGATCTGCTCCTCGATGGTGCTTGCACCGGTGTCGGTAACCTTCGGCGCAATAGCGCTCTTCTTCTCATTGACGTAGTACGTAAGCTTGGGCTGATGGTAGTTGCCGTCGAGCATCGAAACCAGGTTATCCGAGAAGTTCTTGGGGATTACGATGGCCGCATAGTACTTACCGCTCTCGACGCCCTCTTTGGCATCGGCCACCGAATCGACGAAGGTCCAGCCCAGCCGATCGTTCTCCTTGAGCTGATCGACGACCTTATCGCCCGCGTTGAGCTCGCCCACCAAGTCGTTTTGGGTGCCCTGATCGTTGTTGGCGATGGCAATCTTGATACCCTGGGTGTTTCCGTACGGATCCCAGTTGGCAACGATGTTGTACCAGGCATACAGCGAGGGAATAACGCACACGCCGATGGTGACCACCAGGGCGACGGGGTTCACGATCAATCGCTTAATGTCACGCTTAAATATCGCAAAGGAGACCTTTGCATTGGATAGTTTGCTGCCGAGACTCACGCTTGGACCATCCATCCTGTCGTTGAATCGAATCGTACTATCGATAACCATTGTACGAAGGCGCTTTAGCGTCTCAGGGCACAATGGTATTGAGTTTTGCGGGTAGCAATATACTACGAAGATGAGTTAACGTACAGTTGTACAGTATCTTAAATTTCAGCAGGTCACAAAACCACAACCCGCACAAATTAGCAACCCAACTAGTCATTGGGGACGTTCTTAAACGACCAGTCAAACAAGAACGCCCCCAATGACTACTTAGGATCACGAAAGCGTCGCTGGTTGAGCATAAGTCAGCGAAAACGCCCCTAAGCGAGCAAGGTGACGTGAAAGAGGAGGGAAGCGTACTTCGGTACGCGACCGACGATTGAACGTCAGATTGCCGCTTAGGGGCGTTTGCAGCGTCGAGCCGTTACGCGGTTCGTAGAACCGCGTAACTTAAGTTACATAAGCTCGCAGACAGCCGCCGCGAAGGCAACGGGGTCCTCGGGCAAAATACCCTCGACGAGCAGAGCCTGGTCATAGAGCAGGCCGGAGTACTGCTTGATCTTGTCGGCATCGCCCGCCTTCTGAGCAGCGACGAGCTTGGCAAAGACCGGGTGCTTGGCGTTGAGCTCGAGCACACGCTGGCTCTTGGGCATGCCGTCGGGCGCACCCTCGGGACCCTTCTGAAGCACCTTCTCCATCTCGAGCGAAAGCGGACCCTCGGTGGTGATGCACGCGGGGGCATCGGTCAGGCGCGCAGAGACAGCGACCTTCTCGACCTTGTCACCGAGTGCCTCCTTCATGGCGCTAAAGAGGTCCTCGTTCTCCTTAGTTGCGTCCTCGGCCTCCTTCTTCTCGTCCTCGGTCGCCAGGTCAAGATCGCCGGTAGCGACATTCTTGAGCTCCAGGTGACGATCTTCGACCTCGGGCTCGGCACCGTCGGCAACGGCCTTCTCGGCAGCCTCGCGGGCAGCATCGTCCTCGTAGATCTTGGGCATATCGACGGCAACGTACTCACGCATAGCCTGGAACGTGAACTCATCCACATCCTGCGTCAGCAGCAGCACGTCATAGCCGCGGTCGAGTACGCCCTTTACCACGGGCATCTTGGTCAAGCGCTCACGCGAGTCGCCGGCGGCGTAGTAGATGGCCTTCTGATCTTCGGGCATGCCCTTGGCATACTCGGCCAGGGTAATCATCTTCTGCTCCTTGGCAGACCAGAACAGCAGCAGGTCGGCGAGCTCATCGGCCTTCATGCCATAGCTCGAATAGATGCCGTACTTAAGGCCACGGCCAAAGTTCTCAAAGAACTTCTCGTAGGCCTCGCGGTCGTTGTCACGCATATCCTCAAGGTCGGCGGTAATCTTCTTTTCCACACGCTTGGCGATAGCCTTGAGCTGACGGTTCTGCTGCAGCGTCTCGCGCGAGATGTTGAGCGACACGTCGGCGGAATCCACGACGCCGCGGACAAAGTTATAGTAGTCGGGAAGCAGGTCGTCGCACTTCTCCATGATCAGGACGTTGGAGCTGTAGAGCGCCAGGCCCTTCTCGTAGTCCTTGCTGTACAAATCGAACGGCGCGCGGCCCGGCACAAACAGCAGGGCGTCGTACTCGAGCGTACCCTCGGCGTGGAAGCTGATGGTGCGCGCAGGATCGTCAAAGTCGTGGAACGTAGACTTGTAGAACTCGTCATAGTCCTTCTGCTCAACATCGGAGCTGCGTTTCTTCCAGATCGGCGTCATGGAGTTAACGGTCTCGAGCTCCTGGTAGTCCTCGTACTCGGGCTTGTAATCCTCCGGCGCGTCCTCGGGCTTGGGTTTCTGGCGGCTCTTGGAGACCATCATTTGGATCGGGTAGCGCACATAGTTGCTGTACTGCTGAATCAGGCTCTTGAGGCCCCACTCGGTCAGGAAGCGATCGTAGGTCTCGGCCTCGCCATCGGCGTCGAGCTTCTCGTTCTCGCGCAGCGTCAGGATGACATCGGTGCCGTGCTCGGCGCGCTCGCCGTCCTCGATGGTATAGCCCTCAAGACCGTCGGATTCCCACACATGGGCGACATCCTCGCCATAAGCGCGGCTGACCACCTTCACGTGGCTGGCGACCATGAAGGCCGAGTAGAAGCCCACGCCAAACTGACCGATGATGTCGACATCCGAACCCTGCTGCTCGGCATTCTCGGTCTTAAACTCCTCGGAGCCGGAATGGGCGATGGTGCCCAGGTTGCGCTCGAGCTCCTCGGCGGTCATGCCAATGCCGTTATCCGAGATGGTAATGGTGCGGGCGTCTTTATCAAAGGAGACGCGAATAGCCAGGTCGCCCTGGTCGAGCTTGACGCTCGGATCCTGCAGGCTCTTAAAGTTGAGCTTATCGACGGCGTCGCTCGCGTTAGAGATAAGCTCTCGCAGGAAGATTTCCTTGTTGGTGTAGATGGAGTTGATCATGAGGTCGAGCAACTTTTTGCTCTCGGTCTTAAATTGACGCATGTGCAGTCCTTTCGCGCTACCCCCGTCCGCAAAAACAGCCCGGTTACCCGAGCCGTATCGCAGACCTGCTATGTTCAGACTTAGATTTTATAACCCATTAGCGCGCATATATACATGCGGAATCGAAAAACTGTATGTCCGAGCACTCCGATGCGCCAATTGCCAAGGAGTGTCCCCAACTGTCGACAGAAAAGGAACGTCCCTATCTGCCATCTACGCGCTTGGCCATCCAGGCATGGGGCTGGCCCTCGTCTTCGTAGTCAACCGGGGCAATTTGTGTGTAGCCAGCCTTTTCATAGAGCGGCAACACGTATTCCTGCGCGTGCAGCTTAATAAGTTTAGCGCCGGCATCGCGTGCGCATGTATCGCTGGCCTCGACGATCGCGCTTGCCAACCCGCGACGACGCATAGCCGGCAGCACGGCGACGCGCCCCATAATGTAGGTCTCCCCCGCGGCGACGCCTTCGTCCAAGTCGCACGCCGGTGGCACCGGAGCCTCCGCATCTGCCGCGCGCTCCAGCTCCTCGGGAAACACGCGCGAGCAGCCGGTGAGTTGGCCATCCACATACAGCGTCACATGGATGCAGCCCGGGTCCTCGTCAATCTGGTCAAACTCGTTTTCATAGCCTTGTTCGTCCATAAAAACGGCGCGGCGCACCAGCGCCGCGTCCTCAAAGCAACCTGTCTTAAGTTGGATATCCAAGGCGGCCCCTTCATTCAGTAAGAACGTTAGGGACAGATTTTAGCGAAAATGAGCCCCGCGCACACTAAACTTCGCACGCGCTTTTGCCAGGCAATCGTAGTGGCCCACGTTATGGGCGTCACTCGCGATAAAGCTGTACAAGTTCTGGTCGAACAGGCGCTGCGCCGGCTTTTTCTCGCGACCAAAGCGGCCGCCGGCGATAAAGTCTGCCGAAGCTTGCAGCTTGCAGCCCATATCGACCAGACGCTCGGCCACACTCACATCCTTTTGAACAGCGCGATATCGCTCGGGATGGGCGATGATCACCTGGTAGCCGCGGCATTGCAAATCATAAATCGTACTCTCGTACTCTCTAAACGCATAGGAATCAGCATGCGTCGAAAGCTCGAGCAGGAACTCGTTGGTTCCATCGAAATGCAGGTACTCCGCGGCGTCGATGCCCAGCTCGACGAGCTTTCGGTGGTTGACCTCAAAGCCCATCTGAAGCGGAAAACCATCTGCGTTATCCCGCAATAGCTCAAAGGCATCCCACATCTTGTCGTAGTCAAAATAGGGATCTCGACAATGCGGGGTGCAGACAATTCTGGTTACGCCAGCCTGCTTGGCAGCTGCAAGCATCGCCAAGCTCTCATCAAGATCGGCAGCGCCGTCATCTACACCCGGCAAGATATGACAATGAATGTCGCGCATAGGTCGGCCTTAATCAACTAAACGTTTGCCCGGTTGGTAAAGATGCCCATTTTAGAAGCACCCTGAGCAGCGGAACCGTTCTTTACCTTCTTACCTTCCTTGGTGTAGTAAGAATAGTAATAATCGCTGGTCTCGGTCTCGCAGTAATTCATAACGGTACCGATGAGCCTGACCTTCTCGGACTTCTTAAGCTGAGCGATGGCGTTGAGCGCCTCCTCGCGCTTGGTGAAGTCTTCGCGCACCACAAACAGCGTGCCGTCAGTCAGGCTGGCGATCTCGGCAGCATCGATGAAGGTGCCGACCGGAGGAGCGTCAAAGATGACATACTGGAACTTGGCAGACAACGCCTTAACCAGCTTGGCAAAACGGTGAGACACGATGATGTCGGCAGGATTGGGAATATGAGGCTCAGCATCGAGGAAGTAGAAGTTCTTCTGACCCGTCTCGACGATTGCCTGGTCAATGGAAATCTGCTCGGACAGGACTGCGTAGAGTCCGCCACGCGAACGAACGCCAAGCATATCGGAAAGAGACCTGCGGCGCATGTCTCCCTCGACCAGAAGAACGCTCTTGCCGCTGGTGGCGATAGCCTGGGCAAGGTTGATGGAAACCGTAGACTTGCCCTCGTTGGGAATCGAGGACGTAACGGTAATGGTGCGAATGGGATCGTCTACGCTCGAAAAGCGAATGTTGGCCAAAAGGGTCTTGGCGGCATTCTGCACAACAAGCTTATCGGTGCTCTTCGCCTTAGCCATGCCTATTTACCACCTTTCATAGCCGGAATTCGGCCAACAACGGGAATACCCAGGAGCTCTTCCGCCTCTTCGGCACCGCGAATACGCGTGTTGAGCATATCTTCCAAAACAACGTAGGCAATTGCGATAAAGACGCCGGCAAGGAACGCAACGGCAACGTACAGCAAGCGCTTGGGGCCGCTCGGAGACTCAGGGGTCTTGGCCTCATCGACCACGTTAATGCTCTGGGCGGCGCCAACATTTTGGGCGACCGTGCTTACCGAGTTGGCCATGGCCCTTGCAACCTTGGCCGTCTCCTTGGCATCGGTACCCGTCACCGAAAGCGTAATGACGCGCGTCGTGGTCTCGGACGAAACGGCAATCTTGTAATCATCCAGATCGGAAAGGCCCAGATCCTTGGCGGCACCACTCTTAACGCTATCGCTGTCGAGCAGCGTGGCGATATCGTTGGAAAGCATCTGGCTCGCCGAAAGGTCGTTATAGCTCATCTGACCGCCGTCGGTCTTAGCGAGAATGTACATGCTCGTCGTGGCGGTGTAGGTATTGTCCATCATGGCAAAGGACGCGATACCCATAACGATCGCACAGACCACCGGAAGGGTAATGACCAGCTTGAGATGCTTTTTAAGCAGCTGGAACAATTCGAGAAGGGTCATGCAGCTTGCCTTTCAGTTCCCGAGTTCGTATTGACAAAACTGCTCGTATAATATCGCATATTTCTACCATGCCCAAGCTCTATACATAAGATACAGCGTCCGCGTGTAAGTTGCGCAACAATTCACGCGGTAGCGGAGGCGCGGGCGTACCGTCTAATCCTCGGTTTTTGCTATGCCGCTACGCGAACGGTCCCTCTTGTTGCACGGGAAACGTTACCGTAATGGTGGTTCCCACGCCCGGCTCACTCGACAGGTCAATCGCGGCGTGATGGTACAGAGCGGCGTGTTTGACGATCGCCAAACCCAGGCCGGTTCCGCCACGCGCCTTAGAACGACTCTTGTCCACGCGATAAAAACGCTCGAACACTTTACCCTGCTCCTCGGGCGCAATACCGATACCCGTATCGGCAACAGACAGGTACGGATGACCCTCGTCATTGGTCCCGCAGCGCAGCGTGACCGTACCGCCAGGTCGGTTGTAGCGAATGGCGTTGCTTGCAAGGTTGTAGATCAGCTCGTCAATCAGGCGCGGCACGCCTTCGATCACCATGGGCTTCGTCTCGTGCCCAATGGTCACATTCGACTGCCGGGCAACTTGCTCAAGACGCTGTTCCACCGTCAACATGGCGCGAGAGAGCTCGATGGGTTCTGTGGACCCAATGGGCACCGCCTCGCCCTCGGATGCTCGCTCCGCCTCGTCCAAGTTGGAAAGCGTAAGAATGTCGTTGACGAGCGCTGCCAGGCGGCCCGCCTCGCGATAGATGCGGCCACCAAAGTTGCGCAAGTCGTCCTCGCCCTCAACCATGCCGTTTGCAATAAGCTCGGCATAGCCCGAAATCGCGGTAAGCGGGGTCTTGAGCTCATGGGTGATATTGGCCGTGAACTCGCGGCGCATTCGGTCGTTGTCCGCTAGCACCGCCATTTGGCGCTTGAGTTCCTGGCGCTGCGACTCGATACGCTCAAGCATGGGGACCATCTCGGCATAGGCGTGCTCATAGCTACGGCGTGGGTGGTCCAAATCCACCTCTTGCAACGGCGCGATGATTGCACGGGACTCGCGGCGCGCCATAAAAAACGAGAGTATTGCACCCGCTGCTGCGATAAGCAGCATCGGCGCCACCATCGACAGCAAAATCGCCGCAACGCCAGGCTGGGCTTGCGCCAAGCGGACAACCTGGCCGTTATCAAGGGCGACGGCGCGATATAGCATAATCTCGTCGAGCGTAGAGCTTGCGCGCTCCGCGGAACCCAAACCACTCTCAAAGGCCTCGATGACCTCGGGGCGATCGCCATGGTTTGGCAGTGAGGAAGGCGACGCCTCGTTGTCGTAGGCAACCGATCCATCCTTGTTAATCAGCGTGATGCGCAAGTCCTCGCGATCGAGGCTACGCAAGAACGGGATGGGCTCCTGCTGTTCGTCGAGGGCGGCAGCAATGAGCTCGGTTTCCTGCGCCAGATTGGCACTCGTGGCATCCGCCAAGGTGTTTTGCACAAAGAACGCACCCAGCACCGTAAACGCCACGATAACCGCCATGGCGCAAACAAAGATCGTCACAAAAACGCGGTGCGACAGCGTATGTTTTCCCTGGGGGGCGAAGACCACGGGTTACTCCTCCGATGCGGTGGCCGCGGTGTCGTCACCTTCGGCACCGTCACCGGCAGAAGGCTCGGCCAAACGGTAGCCCACGCCGCGCACGGTCTCGATGGCGCTGGCATGCTCGCCCAGTTTTTGGCGAAGCGTCTGCACGTGCACGTCAACGGTGCGCGAACCGCCGTCGAAGTCCCAGCCCCACACGCTCTGCAGCAACGACTCGCGGGTAAAGACCACGCCGGGCTTGCGCATGAGGTACTCGAGCAGGTCGAACTCGCGCAGGGTGAGCTTAAGCGGCTCGCCGGCAACGGTCACCTCGCGATGGCTGGGCGAAAGCACGATATCGCCCACGCTGAGCACATCGCTCGCCTGCTTGACCATGCCGCCGCGACGCAGCAGTGCGCGGCAGCGGCTCGCAAGCTCCATGAGCGAAAACGGCTTAGTCAGGTAATCGTCGGCACCGCCATCGAGCGCCATCACCTTGTCGAGCTCGGTATCCTTGGCGGTAAGCATCATGATGGGCACCGTCTCCGTCAGGCGATCGGCACGCAGGCGACGCATAATCGCCAAGCCATCGGTATCGGGCAGCATGATATCGAGCAGCACGGCATCGGGCACCCGTCGCGCCACGGCAGCCTTAAACTCACCGTCGCACGAAAAGCCTTCGGCCTCGATCCCCTGCTTGCGCAGTGCATAGACCGTCAAATCCCTGATGTTGTCATCGTCCTCGACGTAATAGATCATGTTGAACCCCTTTGCGGCCGGCATGACCGCATCTTAATCCTAAAGGTACCTTTACTAGATGGTATCAGCCAAAACGCCCCGTCAAATAATCCGCCGTACGCGGGTCAGTAGGATTTTTGAAAAGCTGAGCGGTGGGCGCGTGCTCCACCAACTCACCTAGCAAGAAAAACGCGACGGAATCGGATATGCGCGCCGCCTGCTGCATATTGTGTGTAACGACCACGAGCGTGCAGGTCTCTTTGAGCTCGCAGGCCAGCTGCTCCACCACGAGCGTCGACACGGGGTCGAGCGCCGAGGTCGGCTCGTCCATCAGCAGAATATCGGGCTGCACGGCAAGTGCGCGGGCGATGCACAGGCGCTGCTGCTGTCCACCCGAAAGACCCAGGCCCGACTTTTTGAGCTTGTCCTTGACTTCGTCCCACAGGGCAGCGCGGCGCAGGGAGTCCTCGACCAGCTCATCCAGCACGGCGCGATCGCGCACACCCATACCGCGAGGGCCGTAGGCGACGTTGTCGTAAATGCTCATAGGAAACGGGTTGGGGCGCTGGAACACCATGCCCACGCGCTGGCGAAGGCGGCAGATGTCGTAATCGCCCAGGATATCTTGACCATCGAGCGCAATCTTGCCCTCGATGCGGCAGTCCTTGATGCCGTCGTTCATGCGGTTAAAGCAACGCAGCAACGTCGACTTGCCGCAGCCCGAAGGACCGATAAACGAGGTAATCTGCTTGTCGCGGATCTTGATGGACACATCCTTAAGCGCGTGGTGATCGCCATAGAACAGGTCGAGGCCCTCGACATCGATGCGCGTCGGCGAGGCGGCAAGGTCCTCTGCCGTGGGGTGAGTCGCATCCCCAACTTCGCGCTCATGCGCGGCCTCGGCCTGCGCTTCCATTAGCTCCTCGAGCTCCGTGGGCCCCACAGCCGCAGCAGCCGTCATACCGCATACCTCCACATCGATATCAAATCAGCAGTATCGATAGTAAAAATCGCAGCTCATATATGCGTGAGCGTATTGTCAAGTATTTGTAAGGACCTCCTCGATACGCGACGGGCAATCATATCGACCGTGCACACCCAAGCGTCCGCTCAGACACGAAGATAAACCTTACGCGCCAAACCCCAAGCGGCACAGCCGGTAAACGATATACTCTAGAGCCAAAGGAGACCATCCCGTCGAAAGCGAAATCAGTGAAGCATCTTACCCCTCTTGTAAAGCGTTCCGCGCAGCTGACCGTTGGCCTTGCCTGCGCCGTCGCCCTTGTCGCCGGTATTCCGTCCGTCGCCGGCGCCCAAGTGCTCACGACCGATAACATCTGCGGCAAAGCCGCCGATGCACGCGGCATTGCAGCCGAAGACCTGCCCGATATCGATGCCTCCAATGCGTTTGTCATGGGTAAAAACGGCACCGTCTACTATGCCCGTAGCGCCGACGAGCAAATCAAAATCGCCTCGATCACCAAGGTCATGACTGCAATCCTCGCGGTCGAGAACTGCAAAATGGACGAGAAAATCACCGTGAGCAACGCGGCGGCAGCCGTAGGCAACTCGACCGCGGGACTCCTCGAAGGCGACGAGCTCACCGTCGAGCAAGCGCTGCGCGGCCTGATGATCCCCTCGGGCAACGACGCCGCCATCGCGCTTGCCGAACACGTGGGCAAAAAACTTGACCCCAAGACCAAAGATGCCGTCGCTACGTTTGTAAAAGCCATGAACGAGCAGGCCAAGAAGCTCGGCTGCACGGGAACGCTCTTCGAGAACCCGCACGGGCTGGATTTTGACGAATGGGCCGGCGATATGCATTCAACCGCACACGATGTGGCATTGATGATGCAAGAGGCCATGAAGGACGACACGATTCGCGAAGTCATGGCGAGCAAAGATCCCTGGATCGAAGTGACGGGCGCCGACGGCTCCGATCATTCGCATTCCATGGAAACGCACAATGTTTTATTGGACCAAGACGGCAATATCGGCGGTAAGACCGGCACCACCGACGATGCCGGATACTGCTTTGCAAGCGCCTACAATCGCGATGGCGACGAGATCTATACCGTTGTCTTGAACTCCAGCACCACCGACCAGCGTTTTGCCGATACGGCCACACTTGCTAGTTGGTATTACGACCACAAGGTAACGGTCGAAATCGCCAATACGCAAAAGAAGACCGCCAACGGAAATCCGCTGATGGCACGTGTCAGTCAAACCGACTGGACAGACAAAACGATCGACGCCACGCTTGCCGACCCCACCGCGCAGGCAACGGTGTTCTCACTCGCCGGCGAAGTGACCGAAAAGGTTAGCTACGATGACCTTTCGGGCACGGTGCATGTTGGCGATAAGGTGGGCAGCGTTACGCTTAAGCAGGACGGCACCAAGATTGCCGTCATGGACCTGGTTGCCGACGAGGAAGGAACGGGGCCCAATCCCATCGAGTGGCTGCTCGTGAAGCTCGACCGCCTGGGCCGCCGCATCGACAACCGCCCGCTCACAGCCGAGAGCGAGACCGTAGCCAAGGCTCCTGAGGTGTAGGGCCAAAGCGTTATCACATCGAACCAAATGAGGCGTCCAACGGGGCGCCTCATTTTTTGAGGTTTCGAATCCCCAGCTAACGTTCTCCATACCAAAAAGGGCCCCTTACGGAGCCCTTCTTCAAATTCGTACTGGCGGAGAGCTGGGGATGTCCGGGCATGCTACGCATGCCCTCCGGCTTCAAAGCCTGGCGGCTTTTCGCCCACGGGCGACAAACGCTTTCGCGTTTGCTTAACGCCCGTGCCCTCTCGGGTTCGAATCCCCAGTTAACATTCTTCTAATCAAAAAAGGGCCCCAAATGGGACCCTTCTTTCAAGTCATACTGGCGGAGAGCTGGGGATTCGAACCCCAGATGCCCTTTTGGGGCATACTCGCTTAGCAGGCGAGCACCTTCGGCCTCTCGGTCAGCTCTCCGTAACAGCCGTTCCATAGTAACCAAACACTCGAATCCGGGCAAGGGGAAATTTTGATAATTGGCCGGCAGGCTTTCCTCCCCCATAAATCAAACCCCTATCCCAACGACCGGCTGAGGGAGCCGAGCTCATCGTTTCCCATCGTGCGCCACATTTGGAAGATGCAGACGCGTGCCAGGAAAAAGAAACCGTTATCGACCAGCTGCACAGCAGCGTCTGCCAGCTGGTTGGACACGGCAGGCACCGGCGGCAGTTCGAGCCCGGCCTTACTGATGGTCTCAACCGCTTCCTCGAACGTCGGTGGCTCATTGACACCCATCTCGTTCATAAGGCCCTGCATTTCCTCCAGTGCGTTGCTACCCGACTCCTCGCCGCGCGGTACCAAGCGGTAGCACGCCAACGCCAGCTCGAGCTGATCGCAGTTCCAGTAGGCAAACGCTAGGCGATAGAACAGGTAGCCGATTGAGGAACGGTCACTGGCAATGCGCAGGCCGTGGCGCGCCACCTCAATGACCTCGTCATAGCGCTCCAGACGCGCCAGCACGTTGATGAGTGCAAAGTGCGATTGCATGGATGAGCGCGCCAGATCGTAAAGATGACGCACCTCGGGCAATGCCCGCTCAAAATCCTCCTGATCGGCGTAAAAGCTGCAAATCTCATGCTGGGCAAAGTACAGCGCATCGGGAGCACGCAAAATACGAACGGAGCGGTCTTCCTCCATTACCGGCAGCACTATACGCACCAGCTGGTTGTCGCAAAACTGCGTCTGGACCGGTCCTGTCGCCAAAAGCTCGGCAACGGCGCACTTGGCCTCCAGCTCCTCAACAAGACGGGAAAAGCCCTCAAACGCACCCGCGCGGTCGACTTTTGCCTGCTCGCGCAACTCAGCGACGCGCGCCACATACGGGTCATCGCCCTCCTCCATAACCTCAAGCTCGTCAGCCGTATCGGCAAGCAGCAGGTCGCGCAACGCCGGCGGCAGCGAACGGTGGTCGTCACGCGGGCGGGCATGAACCTCAGCGGGCTCAATCGCATCCGGCGCGTCCGACTCATATGCCTCAAGCATGCGCTTGCACGGCATATCATCCATATCCATGCTTTCAAAATTCTTAGCGGCGGGAACGCAATTGGCCAGATAGGCCGCACGCCCAAAGGAATATGTTGCAATGATGCGCTCGCCCTGCTCGCCATCGGGAGCCGCAATCTGAACGTAGCAGCGCGTAATGCGAGCGCCCGAAGCAAAGCAAGCCGCTGCCAGCGTGAGCGCCACGCGCGCATCGTGCTCCGCGGCCCAAATCGCACGCACGTCCTCGTCCAACTCACGCCAGACGTCATCCTGGGCGTCGTATTCACGTTGAGGCATGGCATCCACGACCGAGCGCCCAAACCGAACGATCATAATCCCCTCGACAACGTTTGCCCGATAGGTATAGTCAAGCCGCGTGACAACGTTGAGGGCTTCGACCGCGCGCGCAAAACGGGTGCGCACGTCCCACTCACCGCCTGGCTGGCAAGCTACCGTACCCGGTTTGCCCCACGGGTTGTCACTCGAGGCCGTATCGAGCAGTCGGGGAACATCGTTGGTCGTCTTGGCGATATGCCACGCGTCAAAGAGCGCGCAGCCCTCAAGGCTCGGCGAGGATGCCGCAGGGGCCAATCCGGCCCCGATGCGCTCAAGGATGCCGGAGAGGCGGTTAAGACGACACTCGATAGCAAGCAGCATGTCAATCTCGTCCTGGTCCAGCAGGCTACGATCAAAATTGAGATAGAACAGCTTTGAGCGGTCGATACGCGCTAGGCCCATCTCGGACTTGGCAGCGATGGTGCGCAGTCGGGGCAAATCGACCTCGCTCATAAGGGCGGCGGCATAACGCTCGATACCGCTCGGATTATCGGCATGGTCAACGCGGTAGAGCAGCGTCTCGATAGCATCGGGGAGCGGTGCCGTGTTAAAGCCCAAAAACACCTCGACCGGCTCGGGCAACTTTACGAGTTTGATCTTGTTGGCGGTGTTTTTTATACCCTCATCGAGCTCGTCGGCAGGTACCGTGTTCGCAAGAGCGTTTTTGGGGTCGGCAAATATCACGTAGCGCAAGAACATCGAGGCCATAAACTCGCCATAAGGGAGAGCACGGCTCGAATTCCATGTCTCGTGGTCGGACTGCTCACGCATGGGCCCTTCGGGAGAGCCGGCCGTTCGCGCGCAAGCGCGCATTGCACCGTTGGCTCCCCGCACCAAAATCTCGCCAACACTGGAATCGGACTCGTCAAGGACCAATTTCATGTCGGGGCTCTTGGGCAATGGCACTTTCTGAACAGGGCCGTCAACCTTATAGACCTCACCTGACACGCTCACGTAGCCCAAAAGCGATATGTGGCTTTTGCCTACGAATTCGACGACGTAGCAAGACTCTTTAGGATCCTCGCCAAAAACTTTCCAGACAACACCATACGAGCGCCCCGCGGGTTGCTCTGGCATCGATGGAAAACGCTTTTTGGGGTCGAGAAACCTGAGCTTGTATGTCGGACGCTCTGCCACGAAATATCACCCTGATCGGTCGTCTAGCGAAGGAGTGGTCGCGGACGGACCGCGACATCTACTCGGAATCTTACACGAGTCGATAAGAAATAGTCTCCCGCGGGCGGAGGCGCACGATTCCAGTCGAATGTCTGGGGTCGAATGGCGGCGT